>JAJFMI010000118.1 GCA_021772235.1 Chlamydiota bacterium | reverse complement strand
GGGAGTTATATTAAAAAAATACAGTTTGGTGTTCTCGTGAGCAAGATTGCTGGGGTAGTCGATGAATTAAAGGATGAAAAATTACCTACTGTTAGAGAGAAAATTGAAAATTCTACTGCAGAAATTAGAGAGTGTGAACTTGTTTATTTAATGGGTGAGCATTATCAAGAAGATTTTTTCACGCTTAAAACCTTTAGCCCTTTGAAAGAGGGACGTTTTGTACAAAAGGATAAATTAGAAGATCTGTATGTGGATAGAGATCTCGAGGTGATAGAGGAGGGGGAGACTGTAAAGATCAAACTTAAAGATCTTTTTGATTGGAAGACTCTTAAAAAAGCTGATCAGAAAAAAATTATAATAATTGGCCCTCCAGGTTCGGGAAAAAGTGCATTTGTCAAAAAGGTAATTTATGAATGGAAAGTTAATGGGTTGTGGAAGGAGGTTTTTAATGCAGTGTTTTATATACAATTAGAAGATTTGGAAATGCCTTCTCCGCCTGCTTCTGGAATGAAGTATAACGCATGGGACATCATTAAATCGCAGTATAAAGAAATTGACGAGAGTTTGAATTACTTGCAGGAAAACTTGGAGCGTATTTTGCTTATTATAGATGGGTATGATGAGTTTTCTAACAAAGAGGGAATTAATTATTCAGTTTTCAATGAGGCAATTACTCAATTATTAGATTTTCCGAATGTTTTAGTTGCCTCTAATGTAAGAAGATCTATGGGGATTTCTTTTAACTGTGTATATGAGGTTTCTAGGTTTGAAGATGGTCAGGTAAATGAATACATTAATAAGTTTTTTCAAGGTGTTAGAGGTGCTGCAGATAAAGAAAAAATCTGCAAATACAAAGAAGGTAACATTTTAGTAAAAAACTGTTTACAGAAACCTATAATATTGAATATTTTCTGCTCCCTTTTTCGTGAGTTTCCAGAAGGTATTCGTCATGAAGGGATTAATCATTTAACAGATTTATATCAGGAGTTTCTTAACCAAATCTGTAGAATTTACCTAATAAAAGCAGGTGAACTGACTATCAGAGTACAAGAGTTAAGTTCACCGGCTTCTCATGTACGCGTGAGCAAGATTGTGGAAGCCTTGGAAGAAATTGCCTTTAAAGTTTGTCAGGATGGTATGTCTTTTTTGGCTAAGGGCAATATAAATGCGATTGCTGGGGATAAATCTATTGATGCAAGTCTAATACCACATATAGGTTTTTTTGAAATAAAGGGAAAAGAAGGTCATTTTCTTGATCAAACATTCCGAGATTTTTTTGCCGCAAGGTACATCGCCCGCCTTTATCGTAGCGATGAAAAAATGAAGGAAAGAAAAAAAATCATTGGAGATCATAAATTTAATCCGCACTTTAAATTTGTCTGGCCGATGGTAGGAGAGTGTCTTGCTAAGGGAAAACCACCGTATGATTCAAAGAAACTTCAGAACTATTTTGATGAACTTTTTAGTGGACCAAAAGACTTTGCCATACGTAGTGAATTGAATTTTCTTGCAAGCTGCTTTGAAGAGTGTTCGAGTAGAACAGAAGTCGCTCAGTATAAGAATTTTATTTCTGTTTGTGCTGAGTATACTAAAAATCTTAGCCAATTCGACCCAAACTTTTGTTTAATAGAGCATCATCCAGCAATATTGCTAGAGGATGAGATGGTGAACGCAGTTAAGGAAGTAATAAAAAGTGGCGATAAGCAAGCAGTAGAGAAAATCTTAAAGAGTATTCGTGTGTCAGGAGTGGAATTTCCAGATGAGATAAAGACAGAATTAGATATACAGTCATCTGAAGAACCTAAGAAGGAAGCGAGTTTAGCTGAAGAATTACTTGCAGAGGCAAAGAAAGATAATGGAGATCCTGTAGAAAAGCTTGTTGGCAGTTTCGAAAAAGCGAATGATAGTAAAAATGCAAATATTTGTGAAGCTATTAAACTTTTTGTCTTAGATGGTGGGGTTCTTTCCAGTTATGCTATAGAAAAGTTAGTGGAATTTTTGAAGTCTGGTTGTTTGAAATGGGGATGCGGAGCACGTAACGGTGGCTATGCTTTAAGAGAAGCTGTGCGTGGGGAACATATAGAATCAACAAATATCGTAGAACGATTGTGCGAATTCATGGAAGGGCCTAGTTCGCCCGAAGGTAAAGAAGCGGCTCGTAGGTCCGTTGCGGCAACTCTTCGAGAAATAGCCACGCTTGATTTAGAAAACGTTTCAATTAAGGCGCAAGAAGGTTTGGTGCGATATTTTCAAGCAAATAAAGAGGGTACAGCATACGATTTTGAGCAAATTGCTTATAAAGGGGTTGCTTTATGCGATACTGCTCAAGTAGAGCTAGCAAAATTAATAAACGACTCTAAATGCAAAGAAGTCACTCGGTTTCATGCCGCAACTGCTCTTAGAATTAGTGCGAAAATAAAAAAGCTTGCCCGCGAGGCTAAAAATAATTTAGAGACGCTTTCGCAAGATGGTCAGCCTCCGGAGGAGCATTTTGCGAAGTTCGCTCTTGGTAAGAAAGTATTTTCCCAACCAGTTATAGACTTTTACCTAGGTTGGATATTAAGTGAAGAATATTATGAGCGCAAGTCGGGATACTATTTCTTGAATGAAGTAAAAGTAAAAGCATCTTTAACAGATGCGCACAAAAAAAAGATTGAGAGTGATTTAAATGGTTCAGGAAGTGCTGACTCTGCTGGGCAATCGTTTGCCCTTAATATTCTAAAGAGAAAGAAAATACCCGTTTCAATAGATTGCATAAATTCGTTAATGAATTGCTTGCAGGATAAAGGCAAAGACGAAAAACGAAAAAGATATGCTCTTAATTCGATAAAGTTAATAAAGAAAAAGAAGATGCTTCCTGATTTTGGCAATAACAAAGGGTTATCCGCTTTAGTTGCTTTTTTTTCCTGTGCCAATTACATCCCTTGTGATGTTAATAGTGAAGAAAAGGAACCGGTTGGTGACGTTTATGAAAATCTACGCATTTTGCGCACAATGCTAAATGGATCAACCAAATAAAAATTGTTTATTTTTTCTATGAGGAAGGGAAGTTATATTACAACATTGATTGAGTGCAAATTAGAGTATTATTTAGTAGGTTGGGTGGCCAGCTGATTTGCAATTTGCTTAATGCATATAGGATGTAGGCGTCGATGTTGTCAATATTAATACCATGCTCCTCTTTTGAGTAAGTTTTTGGATCCATGAAGATTTCAGCATTGCAGAGGGGGAGTTCTTTAATTCTACGTAAGAAAAAATTCAATCTCCATACATGCTTGTTAAGAAATCATTAACTTGGTAAGGTCTGTATCTAAAAATCCAAGAATAGGTCACATATGGTTACAAAAGTTTGCCACTCCGTTAAATTAAATTTCTCTTATTACGCTCATAAGCTTCTTACAAAAAAGACCGCAATGGTAGCGCTTCCAGTCATCGGGTTGCTTGCTTTTGCGTACTGTTTCTGCAGAAAGAAAGTCGATGCTTCAGCACCAACGAAGGAAGAAAAGCTGCCTCAACAGAAAAGCAACTGCTTGTCTAAACATGAAAGGATTGCATTTTTTAATAATGCAGCCTCCAGATATTTTGAAAAAAACCAGGCTCCTTTAGGTGAAGTGGACTTGAAGTCCTTATCCGAGAATGCTAGGAAAGCTTATAGCAATTGTTTGGGTGATTTTTCAGCAGGGTTGGTTAACTGTGAACTCGACCTTGCTTGTGGAGATTTAGAGCTGTTTATTGCCAGAGCTTTCTATGAGCTTGATCATTCTAAAGACAAAGGAAAGGACGAATTAGTAGCTAATCTTAAGCCGGAAGGGAGTGCTCATTGGTATTGTTGTGCTGTAGCTCATTATTACGAAACTATTTTTTTAGAAGGTTTTTATTCAAAAATTCCTGAGGGTATAGATTTTGATCAAAATAAAGTATTAGAAATTGCAAAATTGTATGTTATGTTTTTTGCTGTTCTTTCTGATTTTTTGAAGAGTTGTGATAGCGATGAGTTTGACAATGTTTATCATAAACACAATACCACTAATGAAGCCGCAAAAAAATTGATAGCAGATTTAACTAAATAAAACGTAGGTGTCGATATTGTTTACATCAACGTTGTGTTTTTATTAGTTCTTTAAGCGATTCAGTTTATTTTTTAAACATTGTTTTTGCTGTTATAGAGCGTTCTTTATGATCGCATATCGGCGGGTAATAGTCGGTTTTTTCTTTGTGCAAGTTATGTAGGATTTTCGATTCGTGTTTTTTGAGTTGGGGAATTTCTGTTTTAATAAAGGTGCATTCTGGATCGAAGCGTTTCTGTTGCAGCCAAGGGTTAAAGATGCGGAAGTAGGGTTGCGCGTCGCATCCTGTTGATGCAGCCCACTGCCAGCTGCCATTATTTACACAGGGGTCATAGTCGATGAGTTTCTGTGCGAAGTATTTTTCTCCTTTTCGCCAGTCAATGTGGAGATCTTTGCAGAGGAACGAGGCGACGATCATTCGCAGGCGGTTGTGCATCCAGCCGGTTGTGTTGAGCTGGTGCATGGCAGCATCTACAATGGGAAATCCTGTTTCTCCTTTACACCAAAGGGTGAATTCTTTTTCGTTGTTGCTCCATTTTACATGGTCGTAGCGCATGTGGTAGGCGTGGCCAAAAACGTGGGGGTTGTGGAAGGCGACTTGTGTGAAAAAATCGCGCCAGTAGAGTTGTCTTAGGAGGGGGTGCGCGAGGCCGAGATTTTCTTTTATGGCGTGGTGGCTTTCTCGGATTGATAGGGTTCCAAATTTATGGTGGGCAGAGAGTTTTGTTGTGCCGTTTAAGCTGGGGTAGTCGCGTTCTTTGGTGTATTCCTTGTGGTTTTTGATTTGTGTAAGGATTTTTAAGCCTTCTTTTCTTCCTCCTTTCTGGATTATTTGAGGGTTTTTCTTTATGGGGAGGTTTTTTTCAGGGCTGATTTTCTTTAGGTGGGATTTTTTGTATTTTTTGGGTTTTTCAATGGGATAGGTTTTTGCTTGGTTGTAGTAGGGGGTGAATATGCCATAGGTTTTACCGGTTTTTTGTACGACTTTTTCCGGTGGGTTAAGGAGGGCGTCATCTATTTGGTGGTAGTCTACGCCTAGTTTTTTGCAGAGGTTTTTGATGTTGCGGTCACGTCTTATGGAAAAGGGGGTGTAATCGCGATTTGTGTAGAAGGCTTCGATTTTTTCTTTTTTGAGGAGCTTTTCTAGTATCTCAAGTGTCTTTCCATGAAAATAAGAGAGTTTATTATCGAGTTCTTTGTCTAGGTCGTCGAGTGATTCTACCATAAATTGGATGGCGTTTTCTGAGCGGTAGCTGTTTTCTTCTCCGACTTGTTTTTCATCAAAGATGAATAAGGGGCATATTTCTTTCGACTCTTCGGTTGCTTGGATGAGTCCAAGGTTATCTTCTGCTCTCAGGTCTCTATGAAAGAGGAATAGGGATTTGTTGTATTTCATGCTCTTTAGTTTAACAACTTAAGCAGATTTTTTAAATGAGAATGCGCGGCATGGATTGTGATCCATGATTTTATCTTAAAAGTGTGGATTGCATTCCATCATTTATTGTGATAATATTGGATTATGGTCCGGTATTGGGGGTGGGTATGCTCGAAAAACTCTATAAATTAAGTCAAAACTTATTGAAGATTAAGAGGTTGGGGTATAGACGTTATTTGATTCGTCAGGGCGAGTTTACTCATAATCTTACGATTTTAATTGGAGCGCGCGGGATTGGGAAGACGACAACTTTGGTCCAGCATCTGCTAGATCAGGTTGAGGGCGATCGTTTTGATAAGCGTATTCTCTATATTCAAGCAGATCATTTTTTGATGGGTTCGTTGAGTTTGTATGAGATTGCTGAACATTTTCAGCTGCATGGCGGTAAATGGATTGCATTTGATGAAATTCATAAATATGCTGATTGGTCAAAGGAGTTGAAGAGTATTTGCGATACTTTTCCCGATCTTTTTGTGATTGCTTCGGGGAGTTCTGCTCTTGAGATTCATAAGGGTTCGCATGATCTGTCGCGTCGTGCGATTGTCTACAATATGCAGGGGCTCTCTTTTCGTGAGTATTTAGAGCTAGAGTATGAGTTGGAATTGCCTACTTTTTCTCTGAAGGAGATTTTGAGGGATCATGAAAAAATTGCGAATGAGATTATAGAGTTGTTGAAAGAAAAAAAAGTTCTGCCAGCATTTCTTGACTACTTAAAAACGGGTTATTTTCCTTATTTTCGAGGGTTGCCTTCGAAGTCTCATTATAAGATTACTCTTGAACAGAATGTGCATGCGACAATTGATTCTGATTTAACAGCTATTTACCCAGAGCTTACTGGGAGAAGCTTGGGAAAAATCAAGCAGCTTCTTATTTTTATTGCTGGAGCTGTCCCTTTTGTTCCAAATTGGTCGAAAATGTTAAGGGTGCTCGAGATTGGGGATGTACGCACTCTCAAAACTTATGTGAATTACTTAGAAGATGCGCAATTAATTCGGACGTTGCAAAAATCGACTAATAAATTTAGTAGATTGGAGGCGTGTGAAAAAATTACTCTCGACAATCCTAATCAGTGTTTTGCGATGGCGCCTGAAAAACCAAATATGGGAACGGTGAGAGAGATCTTTTTCCTCAGTATGTTTGCAGAAAGCCATCTTGTTGCTGCGCCAAAAAATGGGGACTTTGTTGTCGATGGAAAGATTCTCTTTGAGGTGGGTGGTAAAGGCAAAAATTTTGATCAGGTTAAGTCGGAGAAAAATGCTTTTGTTGCTTCTGATGATATTGAGCAGGGGTTCGGGAACAAGATTCCTCTCTGGCTTTTTGGCTTCCTCTATTAAAATTTTGAATATTCTTGCATAATATTTTATCACTATCTATAATATGCTCATATTGGTATATATAGTATGGAAAAAAGAAGGATAGCATTTGTTGGATCTACAAAAAAAGATTTAGAGAGATTGCCTATTGATGTAAAAGAAGTATTTACTTATGCCATTGAAATGGCTAGCAGAGGAAAAATGCACAAAAATGGGAAGGTTCTCAAGGGGTTTAAAGGGGCAAATGTTGTCGAGATAAAAGCGGATTATAAGAGTGATACTTTTCGAGCAGTTTATACAATAAGACATAAGGAATTTCTTTACGTATTACAGGTGTTTAAGAAGAAAAGTTCAAAAGGGATTTCTCTTTCGAAAAAAGATAGGGAATTGCTTGAGATTAGAATAAAAATGGCAAAAAGGCATTACAATGATTATGGATGATCAATTAAATGAAGAAGTGACAATAGGTAGTGGGAATATTTTTGTAGATTTGGGAATACCCAATCCTGAAGAAGCTTTAATCAAAGCTGAATTAGCTTCTCAGATTGATGATATCATGCAAGCTGAAAATATTACTCAAAAGAAAGCGGCAGAAATTTTAGGTATTGACCAACCAAAAATTTCAGACATTATCAATGGGAAATTAAGGCATTATTCTATCGATAGATTAATGCGATTTTTACGTCGCTTAGGAAAGGATATTGAAATTCATGTAGTTTCAAAAGTAAAAAAACGACGACCTGCATCTATTAAAGTCAAAGGTATTAAAAGAAGGAAATCATCAGTTCGAAAAAGACAAAAGCCGCAAGCAAAATAAGGACGGGTTTTCCTCCGGGTAGTTGGATGTTGAGGTGGGTGTAGCCGCGTTTATAGCGGGCAACCCATGTCATCAAAATTGGCATGAGTCCGAGGAGGAGGGCGCAGCCGATTCCACCGGCATAGCCAAGGGCGGTGAGAAATATATTGGGGTTGATGAGGACGACGATGAGGGGGGGGATGTAGATCAGGCTGCAGAGGAGGAGTTTGGAGAGGGATGTTTTTTTCACTTCAAGGGAGTCAGAAAGGAAGTCAAGTAGGCCGAGGGTGACGCCGAGGAAGGATGTGGTGAGGGCGAAAAATCCGAAAAATTCGCCGATGAGGTAGACGGTCGGGTTATTGAGTAGGAGACGCAAGGGGGTGATGGCGTTTGTGCCGGCGGCTTTTGCGGCGATAAGTCCGCTTGCGGGGACGATGCCAAGGATGAGAAATTCCCAGATGAGGTAGGCGATTAGGGGGATTGCCGATCCGATGAGGATCGCTTTGCGCATGCGTGTGGGATCGCGATCGAGGTAGGTGTTGAGTGTGGGGATGATTCCTTGATAACTGAATGAGGTGAACATTACAGGGAGTGCAAGAAAACCGTATTTCCAATTGATGGTGGTGAGGTTTTTGGCTTCTACTTGCGAAAATCCAAAGGTGATAAAGAGGATGTAGGTCAGGATGAGGCCACCCATCAGGATGTAATTCACGCGGTCAACGGCTTTTGTGCCGATATATACAAAGGCTCCAAAAAGTGAGACAAAGAGGAGTGTGGTGAGCGGTTTCGGGAGGGCGCCTCCAAATACTTGGTAGATAAAGTCGCCGCCGCCGGCTGTATAAGCGATGGTGAGGCAGTAGAAGAGAAAAAGGTAAAGGATCCAGGCGGCGTATTTTCCTGCGCGCCCCAGGAGTTGCGAGGCCATGGTCACAAGGTTAGCGTTTTGTGGCATGTCTAAGCAGATTTCTAAAAAGAGCAGTCCGGTCGAGGCGCTAAATAGCCAGCAGATGATAAAGACGACAAATGCTGGAAGTAGTCCGCCTTGCCCAGTAATTACGGGTAGTGCGAGCATTCCGGCGCCGATCGCGGTTCCGGCAACGAGTAAGATTCCACCAAATGTTTTGGAGAGTTTCATATGAGTCCTTTGTTTCTTTCTAGGAAAAGGTCTTTCCAGTGGTAATGATCAAGTAGGCCTGTGGGATCTTTTCCCATTATTGTATAGGCGATGTAGAGCGCTTCTACGGATGCAAGTCCTGATTCAGGTTCGTCGCAATCTTCTTGTCGCCGAGGGTAGGCGGTTTTAAAGCCTTTTGGGATGCGGCGTTTTGGTATGTCTTCGGGTAGTTGCGCGTGCATTTTTTCGGCAAGGCGCCAGGTGCCATCAAGCAAGAGTAGTCCTTTGTCTTTTTCTGAGAGGGGTTCTCCGTCTAATGAGAGGATGATGTAGTCGTTTGAAATGACGGGCGCGCTCTTGGGGTAGGTGAAGAAGCGCATGTCTGTGCGAGTTTCGAGTCCGCGAAGGGAGCATTTTTTCAGATTCTCGCGACGGTGCCGCCAGATAAGGGTAGGTTTTTTTTGACTCATGGTAATAAATATTATTATCCATTATACAGAGGTGAAATGATCAGCACAACCCTTCTTGCTACTTCTGCTTTTGTGACAAGTGATGTCGATAAGGCCAAAGATCTCTCGCGTTACTACCAAATGCCTATTGTGCTTTTTTCAGATGAAGCTGCTTTAGATTTTGATTCTAAAGGGTTTATCTTTGTGAAGGTTGAGGGGTTAGAGGGGTTTACGATTGTAAATCCTGATGGAAATGTGGTCGCAAAGACTGATTCTGATCAAAGTGTTTACGAATTAAAAAAAATCTATACGGACTTGATCTGTCATGAATAAATTATTTTTCTCTTTATCTCTTGGTGTTATTTCTTCTATTTTGGCGCTGCCAAGTGGACACTCTGTCAAACAGGGTGGTGCAAAGGTGGCAAGTCAGGGTGATCAGGTAGTCATCACCTCTGGCAAAAGCGCTGTGATTCACTGGGATCAATTCTCTGTTGCGAAGGGCGAGTCAGCCAAGTTTCAGATGCAAGACTCCAAGTCGAGTGTGCTCAATCGCGTCACCGGTGGCAAAAGTTCCGAAATTTTAGGCCGCATGGAATCAAATGGGAAGGTCTATTTGCTCAATCAGAAAGGGATTTTATTTGGCAAAGAGTGCCAGATCAATGTGGGTGGACTCGTTGCATCGACTCTTGATGCACTGGATGCTGATTACATCAAAGGCGGCAATATGCTCTTTGATGGCGATAGTAATAGCGCGATTGTCAATTTGGGAAAAATCTCTTCTGC
>JAJFMI010000117.1 GCA_021772235.1 Chlamydiota bacterium | reverse complement strand
ATATATCGAAGAGCGCGTAATGAGTGAAAAATGTCTGGCCACTAAAGTACGAATCCTTCCAATGAAGCATGCCTTAAGTGGAAAAATGTGTTCGGAGTTATATGGGTATCTTTACACTGCTAATTTACCTGAATATGACTGGGGCCTTTAAAATTGAGGGCCGTAGGTCGCAAATGTGCGCGTTTTAAGCTTTTTATCAAAGCCTTTTAGGGCGCGTTTTAGCTCTTGATGCAGGGTGTAATTTTCTTCGCGGTCTGTTTCGATTTCAATGATTGAGGGACCGTCTTGTGGCGCGCCATAGAGAGCTATCTCTTGGAATTCTTCACAAGTTTTGGGTTTGAAGTGCTGAAGAGAAAACTGTTCGGCAATGGCGCGGAAATCGCGCGCATGGGAACAAGCTAGGACGTTCTCGGAAAATTCTTTGTGCTCGCGTGTAGCGCGAAAAGAGTAGATGCCGCCGCCGCCATTATTAATGACGATGAAGGTGATGGGTAGATCACGCTTGAGTTGAGCAAGAGAATTGAGGTCGTGAAGAAAAGCAAGGTCACCGATAACGGCCCAAGTGCGTTTTTTTAGTGCACGTGCAATGCCAATTGCTGTAGCGATATTCCCGTCAATGCCTGAGAGACCGCGATTGGCAAAAATGGGACCAGCTTTCTTGGAATGATGATAGAGATAGGAAAAATCGCGTATAGGCATGCTGTTAGAGAGAAAGAGCCCCTCGTAAGGACCAAGGTGCGAGGAGAAAAGTCGCGCCACTTCCATTTCAGAAAGGCTCTTTTTATTCTCAAAAAAACTTGTAATGGATTTTGCTACCGTTTTATTTAAATCTTCCCAAAGGGCTGTGAAGCTATTCGGACCCGCTCCTTTGAGTAGGCTAGAAAGGTTTTCAGCAAAAATCAAGGGGTCGGCTTTAACGTGGTCTGTGACAATATGCGCTGGGTCAAAACGCAGATGGCTCACATGAAACATTTTCTCTGGAGGGTTTTGCGCTAGAAAATCAAGTAGCGTTCGGCTCATGTAGCCCTTTCCAAGATGGAGGATAGCCGTAGGCGCAAGGCGCTTAAGATCTGAGCTATTTTCAATGATCGCTTCAAAGTGGGGAATACTTTGCGGCCCATCAGCGCGACAATGAGAGAGAATATCAGGAAGGATGGGCCAGCCAAGTTTACGCGCAAGCTCTGTAATCAAATGCGTTTCACTTGAGAGAGGGAGGCGACCAACGATAATAGCACCTTTTTCGTGGCGCATCAATTCGTCTGCAATTTCTTGCAAAGAGTTTTTATCAATTACTTGTGTCGGTAGATAAGTGCGTTTGGGTGAGAGCTCGATCTCCTCACTTGCTTTTCGAACTAAAGGCTTACGATAGTGGCAATTGAGATGTACAGGTCCTTGAGGGCTGCTGAGTGCTTTCTGTATTGTGTGATGGCACTTTTGTTGCAAAAATTGCGGAGAGAGAGTGTTTGCAGGGCAGGGGATTTCATCACTCTGTTTAACATGCAGACCGAAAAAATTGACTTGGTTAGTCGTTTGGTTGGCACCACAATCTTGTAATTCTGGGGGGCGGTCTCCTGATAAAACAATCAAAGGAATCTCATCGTGATACGCTTCCATAACAGCCGGCATGATATTTCCAAGAGCCGTACCAGATGTAGTCACGATAGCAACAGGCATTCCAGTTGCTTTTGCAAATCCGAGAGCATGAAAACCTACACCACGCTCATCAAAATGCGTCATGATTTGCGCGAGGGGATGTTCATCAATCGCTTTGATTAGTGGAGTAGAGCGCATTCCTGGTGCAACGCAAAAATAGCGCACCTTTTGGTGGATTAACTCTTTTACCAAAATTTTTGCCCAGGCTACATTGTCCATAACTTTATTTTATTATTCAGTTCGTTCCATTCATCATTACTCTTTGAGTTGCTTACAATACCGCTTCCCGCAAAAAGATGCAATTGATTCCGCACAATTAATGCAGAACGTATTGCAACAAAGAAATGCGCACGCTTTTTTGTAGAAAAACCGATTGGAGCGGCGTACCAGCCGCGGTCGAAGGATTCGCTCTCATACAGCCTTCTCAGCACTTTTTCTTTAGGCACACCACAAGTTGCAGGAGTAGGGTGTAATGCTGATATAAGAGCCTGATCATCAATCGTTTTTAGCCGTCCTCGAAAAATTGTATAGAGATGTTCTAGGTTAGGTGTCTGCAAAAGGCCTGGTTTTTTCTCAAAATCTAGCGCGTCGCAAAATTGCGAAAGTGTTTTTGCAATCTCATTTTGTACAAAACCGAATTCAGCTAAGTCTTTCAACGATTGCAAAAGTTCTTTTCCGCAGCCAAGAGGACGCGTGCCGGCAATTGCAGCCGTTGTAATCCTATTTCCATCGCGTTCAAAGAGGGATTCTGGTGTGCTACCAAGAAAAGTCGTCTCGGGATCCACCTGGTAGAAAAAGAGCTTTCCCTTCCCTGCAAAATGATTCAAGTAGACATAAGGATCGAGATTTTTCTTATAAGTGAAAGTGGTTTGGCGGGCAAAAACAGCCTTCTGCACCCCATCAGATAATAGTTCCTGCAAAATTCGCTCATATTTTGGGAATGCGGGAGAGTGGACAATTCTTTCTGGTAAGGAAAAAGGGTGATTTTTTTTTTCAAGCTCTCCTTCATGAGAGTATTTGGGAGAGAAAGTTACCGAAGAGGGGAACTTTTCCCAAAGAGCTGTTTTTCGATCAAAAGGGAAAAAGTCTTGCGCATGGAAGAAGAGATCCCTGCGCTTTTCTGCCATACCACTTCCAGCGATCGCGCCATTTTCACCTGCAAAAAGAACTTTGGGAAAATCACCTTGCTTTTGCAACCATTTTCCCAGCAATTACAGCTCTCCCGTATAAAGGGAAACTGCTCCCATCATTTGTGGGTAGACAGCTGTTTTGCTAAATCCTGCATCGCGCATCAAGGCACAGAAAACAGATCCGTAGGGAAAAGATTCGATCGTCTGATTTAAATAGCGATAGGCCTCTTGATCTTTAGAGAGCAAGGTGCCGATTTTTGGTAGTACATGCCGCAGGTAAAAGAGGTGACCAGTCTTAATGAGCTGGTTTTTTGGAAGAGAAAATTCCAAAATAGCCGCCCGTCCATCCGGTTTCAAAACGCGTGCGATCTCACGTAAACAGCGTTTTGGATCACTCATGTTGCGAATA
Source organism: Chlamydiota bacterium (assembly GCA_021772235.1). Classification (GTDB taxonomy): domain Bacteria; phylum Chlamydiota; class Chlamydiia; order Chlamydiales; family JAJFMI01; genus Algichlamydia. The sequence continues at coordinate 9,902 of JAJFMI010000117.1, read as the reverse complement.
CCAAAACTTAAAGAGACGAAATGAAAAGAGTTATCAGGAAAGGGGAGTTCCATACCAGATGCTTTTTGGAAGCGTACTTTGTTTCCAAATTGCTTGTTCTGAATTTTCTTTTTTCCGATTGCGAGCATTTCTTCAGCTAAGTCGATTCCTACAGCTTCAGCAATCTCGCTTGAGCCTTCCATTAAGGCAATCATTTGATCGCCAGTGCCAGTGGCAATATCTAAAATGCGCATATTTTTTCTTTGTGGCAGGTGGTTTGCAACATTTTTGCGCCAGCGCATATCAAGACCTAATGAAAGGATACGGTTAATGCGATCGTATGTTGGAGAGATGCGATCGAACATCTCAAATGACTTATCTTTTTCTATGCTCATGGCCGCATTATGCATAGATCGTAAAATCTTCACAAAACTTTTTTCTAGTTGTCATTTAGCTCTTGTTCAATTTCTTCAATTGAAGGTAGTGAACTCTTGAACTCATTGGGTAAGGAATCTAGTATTTGCGTCTCATATTCTGCAACGCCGATGGGTTTACGCACATCTCGCAACGCATATTCCACTTTGAGCCCTTTTTTGTCTTTGCAAAGCAAAAGACCAATGCTGGGTTTATCTTCAGGTTCTTTTAGAAGATCATCAGTTGCACTCAAATAAAAGTTCATCTGACCCGCATCTCGTGGTTCAAAAGAACCTGCCTTTAGTTCAACAACAACGTAGCAATGCAATTTTGTATGGTAGAAAAGAAGGTCTAGATGATAAGTATCGCCTGCCACCTTGAGAGGGTATTGCCTGCCCATAAATGCGAAACCATGACCAAGCTCAGTTAGAAACCTTTGAATATGTTCAACTAAACCGCCTTCTAACTCCTTTTCATCAAATTGCTTCCTTATGGTTAAGAAATCAAAACAATAAGGATCTTTTAGTGTTGCCTGTGCCAAATCTGACTGAATCGGAGGAAGAGTTTCCTTAAAGTTTGTGATCGTTTTTCCCTGTCTTTCGTAGAGATTGCTTGTGATCCAATGCAAAAGAACATTGCGGCTCCATCCATTTTCAATCGTCTGTTGAATATACCAAATTCTTTTCTCATAAGAATTTATTTTTTCAATGAGCAGTATATTATGTCCCCAAGGAATGGAGAAAATTGGGTGGTTTTGAAATAGTCCCACAGCTTGTGGGACTATTTCGTAAGCTTGGTAAAACCCACTCATTCTAAATAAATTAGTACGTGAGAAGCCCTTCAGATCTGGAAAGGCAAACTTAAGATCTTTAGCAAGCTTTTCAACTGCTTTTGTGCCCCAGTTCTCTTCTCTCTGTTTTTGGCTTAGGGCTTTACCAATTTCCCAGTAGAGTTGGATGAGTTCTTTGTTAACGGAAAGGGCGGCTTTGATTTGTGATGAATGAACTTTTTGCTTAATCTCTTGCAAAAGTTGTTTATAACCCGAACTTATGACTGCTGTCTCTGGCATAACGAGTCCTCCCTTTGAAAGATATTATGAAGAATTTAAGAGATTATAGCAATATTTTAGGGAGAAAGGTGCGCAAGAAATTGATGCGTGCAATGTTTCCTGCTAAGAGATTTGGCAGGATACTCCTTAAGTATGGGTTCTTTTTGTCGAGTTTGTGAGGGTTGATTTCAAAATGGACTCCAGAAAGATAGGCTCTTCCTTTTCCATAAGAACAGCGAACAATTGCAGGCTCTCCTGTCTCATCATAACTGGCTAAAATGTCTGATGGGGTGTTTTTAGGAAAAGAACAGCCTCCGTGATAGTAGAGGGAGAGTTTTGTTTGTTCTTCTGTAGTGATGCGCGCGCATCTAGCACCGCTTTTTGTTTCATTATCATAAGGAGCCAAATGAGGGCCTGTAATGGTACCAGGAAAAAAATGAAGGGCGCGATCAGCAATGATTTCGCCCGGTGTGTTGGGTGCGTAAATGATGCTTTTCCCTGCAAAATAGGCGCCGGCGCAGATGCCTAAATACCGCCTCCCAGAAAACACAAAATTGCGCAGACGCTGATTGATATGATGTTGTTCAAATGCATCCATGTATTGGCGATCAGCTCCTCCAGGAAGTACAATAAGAGTTGTGGTTTCTTCCCATGATTCTTTTCTTAAATAGTTTTCATCTACAAGTTGCACGCTGTAGCGAGTTCCTAGAAAACTATGCATGAGTTTTAGGGATTCGTTTTTGCAATGGTAGTCGGTTCCTGGACCGCCGTAAATTAGGATGTTTTTTTCCAAAGAGACCTCCTGATTATTGAGAGAACAAGGAGTGTTTTTGCAATGTCCACTAATATGAAGGGATAAAACCCCATTGCCAAGGCCTGTTTTGCATTCATATAGAGCAGCAGGCCCAGTGTGCCAAATGCTAAATTGACAAAAGGGACAAGTAGAGCAAAGGAGTATTTCCATTTCTGCTCAAGTGTCCAGCCAAAAAGGAAAGCTTCTAAAGGAAAGGAGAGTAGATAGCCCGCGTGAGGGCCAACTAAAATAGGAATTCCTGAACTTCCCCCTGCAAATACAGGCATGCCTAGAGCTCCTTCAACAAGATAGAGCATGACGGCAATTGCTCCGCGCTCTTTTCCCAATAATCCTCCCGCTAAAAGCACGCCAATCACTTGTCCCGAAAACGGCACAAGTGAATAGGGAAGGGGAATTTTGATTTGGGCCAAAATGCCAATCATCAATGATACAATGATGACTGGCACTGCTGCATAGGCAGCAGTTTTAATTTTTACATTTTCCATAGAGTTCAGTTTTCCTATTGTTATGAACAAACCCATGATCTCTTTTTGAAGGCAAGATTTACAACATTCGCCTTTCTGTTTTACCTAAATATTAGGTTTGTTTGTTGCAATAAATCCAAATAGGAGGGATAATTAACCTTTATGTTAGGTGAATTATTTGGAAATACGAATGTGGAAAGGGTATTGCTTTTTCTATTTGTAAATGAAAAGGCTTATGCGACGCAGTTGCAGAATCATTTTCAGGTGCCGCTAGCTCCTCTGCAAAATGCATTGAAAAAGTTAATGAGCTGCGGTGTTGTAACAAGTTGGAAAGAGGGGAAAGCGCGTATTTTTACCTTGGATCAGGATTCGCCTTTTCGTTGGGAGCTGGAAGCGCTTTTGAAAAAACACTACACGCTACTTTCTGCGCAGGAGAAAAAATGTTATCACTACTTCTCTTCCGATATGTTGCAGAAGAAGCCTCTCTTTAGTAGAGAGCTTAAGCATTTTTGGGAGCGCCTCCTCAAAGTACAAAAACTCTGCCTTTGTGTAGGTTCTCAAGGTAAAGAAGAGAGGGGTGGTGAGGCGGTTGTCACACCGCTTTTATCAGATGCGCGCACGCTCATTTTTCAAGAGGTGGGAGAGTGGGATAAGCCAAAGTCTACTTTTCGCAATCGTTTTCGTTGGAGCTTGGATCTAAAAAACACGCTCATTACTTTGGAGCATTTGCGTTATGGCGAAAAACGACCGGTCTTTTTATTTCATCTAAAGCCTACTTCAGAGGGGCGTTTAGAATCACTAGACGCCCATCTCTGTGGAGAAGATACTTATTTGGGAAGCTTGACCTGGGATTTAGAGAAAATCTTATTTCATTGGCGCATCATCGGTCCCAAGAAAAATCAGCAGATGCAATATCTCTATATTTAGCTGCGTGATCTCGTTTTGCGATCCACTTCAGAAAGATATTTCTTGCGTAGGCGGATGTTTTTCGGGGTGACTTCGATTAGCTCATCTTCTTCAATAAAGTCGATCGCTTGTTCGAGTGTCATTTTGCGAGCGGGGACGAGAACGACGTTTTCGTCTGTACCGGAAGCACGGACGTTAGTCAGTTTTTTCTCGCGAACAGCATTGACGACAAGATCGTTGTCACGGCTATGTTCACCAACTAGCATGCCTTCGTAAACTTCATCGTTGGCAGTAACAAAAAGTGTGCCGCGATCTTGTAAGCTAAATAGAGAGTAAGGGGTTGCTCGGCCTTTACCACCGGCAATCATAGCACCGTTTTTGCGGCCTGGGATTTGCCCTTTCCAAGGAGCAAAGCAGTCAAAACTTGATGTGAGGATTCCTTTACCGCGGGTTTGAGTAAGGAAATCGCTGCGATAGCCCATCAGTGCGCGTGTTGGCATCCAAAATTTAATGGTTGAGATGCTGTGTTCGTTCGTATGCATCTCACGCATTTCGCCTTTGCGACGGTTGAGTTCTTCAATGACAGAACCTGAGTATTCTTCAGGAACTTCGATATGTACGACTTCGTAAGGCTCATTGCGAACGCCTTCGATCTCTTTAATCAGTACTTGTGGTTTAGAGAGGGAGAATTCGAAGTTTTCTCGGCGCATCGCTTCAATGAGTATGGCAAGATGAAGCTCACCTTTTCCAAATACGCGGACAAAGTCTTCTTTTCCGTAGTGCTCTTCTACATTATAGGAGATGTTCGCGCGCTTTTCTTTCAAGAGGCGGTCGCGAATTTTATTCATTGTAACGTGGGAGCCCTCTTTTCCAACAAATGGACTGCCGTTCACTAGAAAGTCTACGGAAAGTGTTGGTTCAGAAAGTTCAATTGGGGGCAGTTGTTTGATGTTTTTCGGATCGCAAAGCGTATCGCCAATATTCACTTCAGGTGCTCCTGCGATGGAGACGATGTCACCAACAAGGGCTTCTTTAAGTTCGACTTTTTCAAGACCAAGGTAGCCTTGGATACGTGTCACTTTGTGCTGAGTAGGATGGCCATCGCGATTGATCAGTGTGAAGGCGTCATCCTTGGCAATTTTCCCTTCGAGAATTCTGCCTGTAGCTTGGCGGCCTAAATAATCGTCATAACTTAAGGTCATCGCTTGCATAAGGAAAGGAAGCTCAGCGTTTCCTGGTGGCTCAGGTATTTTGTCGATGATCATTTCAAAGAGCGGCAGCATATCAACGCGCGGATCGTCAACTTTTAACATGGCAAAGCCGTTTAGAGCAGAGGCGTAAATGTAGGGAAAGTCAAGCTGTTCATCAGTAGCGCCAAGTTCTACAAAAAGATCAAATGTAAGGTTGAGGGCGTTTTCTGGATCAGCGTGGGGGCGATCGATTTTATTGAAGACGACAATTGGCTTAAGGCCAAGTTTTAGCGCTTCGGAAAGGACAAAACGGGTTTGGGGCATTGGACCATCGGAAGCATCGACCAAAAGGAGTACGCAGCTGACCATACCAAGAACACGCTCTACTTCGCCGGAAAAGTCGGCGTGACCAGGGGTGTCAATTAAATTTATTTTAATATCGTTGTAATAAAGGCTTGTGTGTTTAGCAAATATTGTAATTCCACGCTCTCTTTCCAATGAATAACTATCCATTGCGCGTTCAGGAACAGCTTCACCCTCTCGAAATAGCTGAGATTGAGCTAGTAGACTGTCTAATAATGTTGTTTTGCCATGGTCAATGTGAGCGATAATGGCTATATTGCGTATGTTTTTGTTTGTCATATTAGATCATTGTAACAGATTGGATCTTTCGAAAACAGTTGAATCTTTGAAACTTTTTCGATAGTATAGGAACCATGGGAATTCGTAGAATCCCTCGCAATTATCGAGGTCTAAAACCGACAGGCCGTACGCTTGATGAACTGCTTCCAAGGACGTTGAAAGGGATTGAAAAATCGCTTAAAACCTCTCCGGATCATATTCTCGAGGCGTGGCCTAAATTAATCGGTGAAAAGTTGGCTCCGATGACGCGAGCAGTCTCGTATCGAGATGGAACGTTAACGGTAGAAGTACGCAGTTCGACTCTTTTAAGCTTGCTTGTCCAGCACGAAAGAGCTAGACTGTTGAACTTACTGCGGAACAAATTCCCCAAACATAACATTCAGAGAATCTTCTTTCGGATAGGAAATTATGTCGATGACTAAAGATAAAGAATACACAGCTAGCTCCATTACTGTTTTGGAGGGTTTGCAAGCTGTCCGTGAACGTCCCGGTATGTACATTGGGGATACTTCCTCAAATGGACTCCATCAACTCGTCTATGAAGTTGTCGACAACTGTATCGATGAAGCGATGGCCGGCTATTGTACACGCATTGAAGTGACAATTGAGAAAGACAACTCTGTCTCTGTTCAAGATGATGGTCGTGGAATTCCAATCGGAAAACATGAACAGGAATCTAAAAAACAGGGCCGTGATGTAACAGCTGCTGAAGTCGTCATGACAATTTTGCACGCTGGTGGTAAGTTTGATAAAGACTCCTATAAAGTTTCGGGTGGACTGCACGGTGTCGGTGTGTCATGTGTAAACGCTGTTTCTCGCAAATTAGAGCTTGAAATTGCTAAAGATGGAAAACTCTATGAGCTAGGTTTTTCACGCGGAAAAGTTACAGAACCTCTAAAAGAAATTGGTCCAACAAATCGTAGAGGAACTAAAGTCTGGTTCCATCCTGATGACAAAATTTTCTCCGTTCTTGAATATGATTATGACATTTTGGCAAAGCGTCTGCGCGAGCTGGCCTTTCTTAACAGTGGCATAGAAATCGTCTTTAATGATGAGCGCTCCACCGATCGTGAAGAGCAGATCTATAAGTATGATGGAGGAATTAGTTCTTTCGTTGAGTATCTTAATGAGAACAAAATTCCACTCTTTGAAGAACCCATCTATATTAAAGGAGCGAAAGAACTGCACGATGGACCGCTAGAATTTGAAGTGGCTATGCAGTGGAACGATACTTACACAGAGTCTTTGCACGCTTATGTCAATAACATTTCGACGCGCCAGGGGGGAACTCATGTAACGGGTTTCTCAACAGCTCTTACACGTACTCTTAACCAGTATGTAAAAACGAGTAATTTTGGAAAAGGTGATAAGGCAGCTCTTACAGGTGAAGACCTGAAAGAGGGTTTGACAGTTGTCCTCTCTTTGAAAATCGCTAATCCGCAGTTTGAAGGGCAGACAAAGCAACGTCTTGGAAACAGTGAAGTTGCCAAAGTTGTCCAACAAATTGTTGGGGAAGAGTTCTCTGTTTACCTGGGTGAAAACCCGCAAATCGCAAAAAAGATTTTCGAAAAAGCCTCGCTTGCAGCGCAAGCGCGTGAAGCGGCTCGCAAAGCGCGCGAACTCACCCTCCGTAAAACAGCCTTAGATAGCTCACGTCTTCCAGGAAAGCTGACTGATTGCCAAGAGCGCGATCCAAAACTTTGTGAAATCTATATTGTTGAGGGAGACTCTGCGGGTGGTAGTGCCAAATCGGGCCGAGACCGTCGTTTCCAAGCGATTCTACCGATTCGTGGTAAAATTCTAAACGTAGAGAAAGCGCGTCTCGACAAGATATTAAAGAACACAGAAGTTGGTGCAATGATCTCTGCCTTTGGTTGCGGGATTGGAAAAGACACATTCAATCTAGAAAAATTGCGCTATCACAAAATCATTATCATGACGGATGCCGACGTCGATGGATCGCATATTCGCACGCTGCTTCTCACATTTTTCTATCGACACATGCCGCAGCTTGTGGAAAATGGCTATATCTATATTGCCCGTCCGCCGCTCTACCGCGTCAAGCGCAAAAAAACTATGCGCTATATTCACTCAGAATCAGAAATGGATGAGTACCTCCTAAGTCTTGGAACAAGCGATCTTCATCTACGTCCCAACTCACGTAATGAAAACCTCAACAAAGAGGAAGTTGACTTGCTCGTTAAGTCTATTCTCTCTGTGGAGACATTGATTCAGACAATTGAGAGAAAAGGAATTCCTTTCCGCGAGTTTATCGCTTCAAAAAATGAGCAGGGAGAACTACCAAAGTTCTTAGTTCAGATGGCACAGGAAAACAAGTTTGTCTATTCAGAAGATGAATTTGCTGCGTTAAAAGTGGCAAATGAAGAAGAGCAAAGAATCTCCTTTGAAGAGACTCTAGCTTCGATTCCTGAAGAAGAGCGTACTGAGGACATGATGAAATTTAGTCCGAAGTCTCTTCATTGCGTCGAACTTTATGAAGAAGAGGGTTTAGAAAAACTCAAAAGTGATCTTGCTACATTTAGCTTTACCTTTGAGCAGTATCTGATTGCTGAAGGGAAGCTCCTTGATGTAATTGACGAAGAAGAAACAGAGACGCCGACCTACACATTGAAAGAACTCATTGAGATTCTGCGAGTGAATGGCCGCAAAGGAATCGAATTGCAGCGATATAAAGGTCTGGGTGAGATGAACGCCGACCAACTATGGGAGACGACAATGGATCCTGTAAAGCGCACCTTGATCAAAGTGACCATCCCGGATACTGTTGCAGCAGACCACATGTTTACAATGCTTATGGGAGACGAGGTACCCCCTAGACGTGCCTTCATTGAGGGCCACGCTCTCTCCGTAAAAAACTTAGATATTTAAAGGTAGAATTCTATGTCCTACACAAAAGGCGAAATCATATTAGATCGCAACGTCGAAGAAGAAGTAAAGGAGAGTTACATCCGTTACTCTATGTCAGTGATTATTTCACGGGCACTTCCTGATGTGCGCGATGGACTTAAACCCTCACAGCGCCGCATTCTCTACGCCATGCGCCTCCTCAATCTTTCTCCCGGCGCAAAACATCGTAAGTGCGCGAAAATTTCCGGGGACACCTCCGGGGACTTTCACCCGCACGGTGAGACAGTCATCTATCCAACACTCGTACGTATGGCCCAAAGTTGGGTGATGCGCTATCCGCTTGTTGATGGCCAAGGAAACTTCGGATCTGTTGATGGCGATCCACCAGCCGCGATGCGTTATACAGAAGCGCGTTTGACACACCCCTGTATGGCACTAATGGAAGATCTCGACAAAGAGACTGTCGATTTTGTTCCCAACTATGACGAGACAAAAAAAGAACCGACCGTACTTCCTGCTAAATTTCCTAACCTCCTCTGCAATGGTTCCTCAGGAATTGCAGTTGGAATGGCAACAAACATCCCGCCACACAACCTTGGCGAACTCATCTTAGCTGCAAACCTTCTTCTTGATGATCCGGCAACAACAGTCGATCAGATTATGCAAGTGATGCCAGCACCTGACTTTCCTTCTGGTGGAATTATTTGCGGATACCGTGGCATTAAAGAAGCCTTCCACACAGGGCGCGGAAAACTGATCTTACGCGGACTCATTGATATAGAAGAGATGGCGCAGAACGATCGTCAGCGCATTCTCATTCATGAGATTCCTTACAACGTAAACAAATCGCGCCTCATTGAAAAAATCGCTGACCTCATAAACGACAAAGTGATTACCGGAATCGCTGACCTGCGAGATGAGTCTGATAAAGATGGCATGCGCATTGCTCTCGACTTAAAACGCGGTGAAATCCCCGACGTGATCTCGAACCAACTTTATAAGTTTACAGACATGCAGGTGACTTTTGGCTGCAATATGCTAGCCCTAGATAAAGGTCTGCCGCGCGTAATGAACGTCAAGCAGATGCTGCAACTTTGGATTGAGCATCGCATTGAAGTGATCCGTCGCCGCACACGTTACGAGCTTGCAAAAGCCGAAGCGCGCGCCCACATTTTAGAAGGTTACCTCAAAGCACTAGATCATCTTGATGAACTTGTAAAACTCATTCGTGCCTCTGCTAACCGTGACGAAGCGAAACGCGGCATAATTGCGAAATACGAATTTACTGATCGCCAAGCAAACGCCGTCCTCGATCTAAAACTCTACCAGTTAACAGGTCTTGAACTCGACAAAATCCAAGCCGAGTATGACGAGCTACAGAAGAAGATTGCCCACCTGCGCAAAATTTTAGCAAGCGAGCAGATGGTGCGTGACATCATTAAAGATGAACTAGAAACCTTGAAAAAGCACTCTAAGTCTGATCGTCGCACAAAAATCATAGCGGCAGAAGGCGAGTTCAACATGGAAGATCTCATTGCGGATGAGCAAGTGATTATTACCATATCTGGCGATGATTA
>JAJFMI010000116.1 GCA_021772235.1 Chlamydiota bacterium | reverse complement strand
CGGTAAACCAGAAGCGGCACAAGCAGGAGGAAAAAATCCTGCCGGTATTACCGACGCATTTGCAAAAATCAAAACCCTGATTAGTGAAAAATAGAGAACTCATTGAAGGGCTTTGGGATGCGCCAAAAGCCTATCTTATTTCAAAGCGGCAAGTGCCAATTCTTCTCATCACCGGCGGAGAGGAGAAAGTACGCATTAGCGATGACCTCACAACCCTCGCCCCCAAGCGTATTTTAGAACTTCCCTCTTGGGAGACACTTCCCGGTGATGACATTACTCCTAGCCGCGATCTGATGGGAAGGCGCCTCAGCGTATTGTTACAACTTTCAAAGAAAAAAAATCCCATCGTCATCGCGCCACTACAAGCTTGCCTGCAAAAAGTAGCGCCCCTGCACGACTTGCAATCCCTTGTTATTTCACTAAAAGTGGGCGAAGAAATTGCTTTTGAAAAACTCATCGAAAAACTGGAAAGCTTAGGTTATACACGTGCGAAAATTGCAGCTGACAAAGGCGAATTTGCTGTGCGCGGTGGGATTATCGACCTTTTTCCAAGCGACGCTTTTGATCCCTGTCGACTCGAATTTTTTGGCGACACCATCGAAGAGATTCGTCTTTATGATCCTGCCACACAAGTCTCCACAGAAAAAATTTCAGCAATCACCATCGCGCCCGCTGATGAGCAGCAGCTAGTAGAAAAATCCTCCTGCACGCTTTTTGATTACCTCCCCCCGGAAACCCTCATCATATTTGATGACCTAGTAGCTGTTGAAGACGCTTACGTACAGCTAAAAAACCTCTCCGGAATGCACTTTGGGGAATTCTTTGCACTTAGCAAAAATTACGAGCACCTCTACTTTTCCCAAGAAAAAGCAGAAGCATTAAGCGAAACCAAGCGCACAAAGACAACAGTTGAATTTGAAATTTTTGAAGAAAAAATCACAGCAACGCGCGCGCGACACCCCTTCCTCACCTATTCTGAAGAAGCCAACTACCCCAATTTCGAAATCACCCTCTTTGTCACAAGCGAAGCAGAGAAAGAAAAAATCGCCATTAACGCCAAAACGATCCACGGCTATCTCTCCTCTAGCTTCATCAACACCGACACAAAAGAGATCTACCTGGCCAGCGCCGACTTTACCGGGCGCCACCACGTACGTCGCGAAAAATGGCGCTCCTCACACCCCGTACCCGCAGCTGAATTTCACGAACTCAAAGAAGGCGACCTCGTCGTACACGCGTCAAACGGAATCGGACGTTACCTTGGAATTGAAAAACAGAAAAATATTTCAGGCACAGTTGAAGAATTCTTCATCATTGAATACGCAGGGAACGCCAAACTCTTCGTGCCACTATCGCAAGCCCACCTGATTTCGCGCTATATAGGCGTCCACGATGAATCGCCTGTACTCCATAAAATTGGCTCGAGCCGCTGGGCGCAGCAGAGACAGCGCACCGAAAAATCGATCCTCACCTACGCGCGCGACCTACTCACCCTGCAGGCAAAACGCATCGCCAAAGGCGGATTCTCCTACCCAGAAGATAGCGACGACTTCCAACTATTTGAAGAAGAGTTTCCCTTCACCGAAACCATTGACCAACAGAGCTCCATCACCGCCATCAAAGAAGATATGCACTCAGAAAAAGCGATGGACCGCCTGATCTGCGGCGACGTTGGCTACGGGAAAACAGAAGTTGCCATGCGCGCCGCGGCAAAAGCCGTAATAGATGGCGGCAAACAAGTAGTCGTACTTGTTCCCACAACAATATTGGCGATGCAGCACTATGAAAACTTCAAAGAGCGCATGCAAAGTTTTCCCATCAACGTCGCGCAACTTTCACGCATGGTCAAACCAAAAGAAGCAAAAAAAACCCTCGCAGGCGTCAAAAGCGGAGAAGTCGACATCCTCGTCGGCACCCACCGGCTCACCTCAAAAGAGCTCACCTTTCGCGACCTTGGCCTGCTGATAATCGACGAAGAACAGCGCTTCGGAGTAAAAGTCAAAGAGCACCTCAAAAAAATGAAAGAGAGCATCGACTGCCTCACCCTCTCTGCCACACCCATCCCCCGCACACTCTACCTCTCACTTGTTGGCGCGCGCGACATGTCACAAATACATACACCGCCACTTGATCGCTTGCCCATAAAAACCATCATCGCCGAACAAAACGACAAACTGATAGAAAACGCCCTCCTGCGAGAAATCTTACGCGATGGCCAAGCCTATTTCATCCACAATCGCGTCGAAACCATCTACGAAAAAGCCGCCTACCTTGAAAAACTCGTGCCCACAGCGCGCATCGCCGTCGTGCACGGACAGCTCACAGCAAACGAAATCGACAAAGCCTTTCATCGCTTTAAAAATCATGAAATCGACATTCTCGTTGCCACCACACTCGTTGAAAATGGCGTCGACATCCCCAACGCCAACACAATATTAATCGACAGATCGCATCATTTTGGCATGGCCGACCTCTATCAATTGCGCGGACGCGTCGGGCGCTGGAATCGCCCCGCATTTTGCTACCTGCTCATCCCCAAAAACGGCGTATCCGAAACCTCACGCGAGCGCCTCACCGCACTCATCGCCTCTTCCGGGTACGGCGGCGGCATGAAACTCGCAATGCGAGACCTAGAAATACGTGGCGCAGGAGACATCCTCGGCACATCACAAGCAGGATTTGTCACCTCAGTAGGCTTTCACCTCTACTGCAAAATGTTAAAGAAAGCGATCAAAGCACTGCAAGAGCAACGCTCCATCAGCTTTATTGAAACGAAAATGGAATTTGGCATCCCTGCCTTTATCCCTGAAAGCTATATCGACGACAGCTCCCTGCGCCTAGAAATCTACCACCGATTGGGTGACATCGCCAGCCTAAAAGACGTCGATAACATCTACTCTGAATTACAAGATCGATTTGGCAAACCGCCCGAGCCCGTGACCTGGCTCTATCATATGACGCGATTGCGCTACATCGCAACAGAGCGGAAATACACCCTACTTAAATTTGAAAAATTCACCCTCATCGCACATAAACAAGAAGCAAAAAAACTCGAAAAATTCCAATACCCACTGCCAAAAACAAAAGACCCCGTAGCATTCGAACAAGCAATCACAGCCTTAATCAGATAAGTGTTTTCCCTCTTCATGCATCCGCTTGCATTCCGGACAAAAAGTAATAGAAACCTCCTTAAGAATGTCCCCCTCCTCATAATCCTGAGAGTTTATTCGAACATGCTTTCCATCTTCATGCATCCGCTTACAATCAGAACAATAAGTAACAGAAATCGGCTCATGAATTCTTTCCGAAGCCGTTGCAAAAATGTTTGCAAAAAGTAGCAAAAGTATCATCTATACCTCCAGAAGCCAAAACTAGCTTTTTCTAAATATTTCCGCAACAAAATCTTTATTTTGTCGATTTAAGGGTACGTTTTGATACCTCAATTTCGTACCCTTAAAATGACAAAATCCTAGCTTTACTTGCTGGGTGAAAACTTCTGGACAAAAGGGCAAGCTTATATTTACTCTAAGGCCATTGAAATAATACTAAACCAGTTATCTAGACCTTGGTGTTATTTGTCTTTTTTTATTAAGCTAGCTCCTGTATTCCTTGCAATTTTTTTTTACAAAACATTCGCAAAACACAGGCGTCGATTAAATTTTCACAAAAAAAACAATTGCCCTATCTTACCCAATTCATGGCGGAAATACTTTATTCTAGATGGATACTCATATTTCTTACCAAAAAGCGATCTTGAAAAGTAATAGGAATACCTTCTGCACTGGAAAACAAATCAAAAGATATCTTATCTTTTACCGCATGAATGTGAAGATGTGGCTCGGAAGTATTTCCTGAATTCCCTACTTTTGCTATGAATTGGCCTTCAAGAATTTTATCCCCTTTTTGCACTTGCAAACTATCTGGCTTAAGATGAGCTAAAACAATAGTAGTGTTTAACTCTTCATTGAATAGTGCAATAAAATTACCCGCCACATGTTTTGAGTCCATAACACCAGGTTTTTGATCTTGGTAAGTATCTTTTGCTTCTACGACAGTACCGCTACATGGACTGTATATTTTTGTGTCGTAAATTAGATATTCTTGTAGTTGTTTA
>JAJFMI010000115.1 GCA_021772235.1 Chlamydiota bacterium | reverse complement strand
CTTCTTCTGCAAGCCACGTCTGTCCTTGATTAGGCTTTGCTATTCCGTCTTTCAACTCTTTTTCAAAGGCGACAATTTCTTCCGTTTCAACAAAAGTGAGCATGCGCAACATTTTACCGACGTCAGCATCTGCTAGTTGATAAAGATATTGGTAGAGAGCAAAAGCAGAAGTTTTTTCACTATCAAGCCAGATAGCGCCTGACTCAGATTTACCAAATTTTCTGCCATCACTTCGCGTAAGCAGTGGAAACGTTACTCCATAAACAGCTTTACCTGATTTCCTTCTCGTTAAATCTGTGCCAGCAGTAATATTGCCCCACTGATCAGAACCACCGCCCTGAAAGCGAATACCCTCAGACTGCGAAAGGTGGAAAAAGTCATAGGCTTGTAAAAGGCTGTAGCAAAATTCTGTGAAACTCATCCCCTCTTCGGAATTGATGCGCTGTTTGACACTCTCTTTTCCGAGCATGGCTCCAATGCGAAAGTGCTTCCCCACATCGCGCATAAAATCGATCAGTGGAAAGTCATTTAGCCACTCTTCGTTATTCACAATTACGGGCGCTGGACCTTCATTACCAAAAAAACGCCCCACCTGCGCTTTAATTTTCGCAAAATTTGCCTTAGCAGCAGCTGCATCTAAAAGAGGTCGTTCCTTACTTTTTCCTGAAGGATCACCAATCTTGGTCGTGCCACCGCCCAGCAAAATGACAGGTGTATGCCCAAACTTTTGAAACCAGCGAAGTAAAATCAAACCGACCATATTGCCAAGATGCAAACTATCTGCAGTCATATCGAAACCGACGTAGATTTTTTGAGGAGTATTGAGCACCTCTTCCATCTCATCGTGTGTCGTCTGATCGATAAAATTTCGATCCTTTAAAAAGATAAGTACATTTTTCATTCAAACAAATAATAGCAGAGTAAGTTACTTTTGGTCAAGCGTTTATAAAGAACAGCAGTCTGTCTCAAAAGTTACTCTACAAAAATCTTCAATAAAAAACAGCCGCAGCGGCTTGTTCTGGCAAAGCAAAATCGTAGTCCGGCCGCCGTGACAGTATGAGTAATACGGCGCGGCGGCCGGAATGCGATTTGGCGCAGCAAGAACAAGCCGAAAAAATGAAGGGTTAGACAAATGTCTACCCCTTCACTTTTTCTTCTCGAGCTCTTCCCAGCGTATGTATAGCTGCTCCATCTTCGCCTCACAAAGAGCAATTGCAGTGCAAGTTTCTTGGAGGGTTTTGGGATCATCAAGCTGACAATTGAGAGCAACAATTTCCTTTTCAAGTTGCGCAATTTTTCCCTCAATTTCTTGATACTCTCTTTGTTCTTTATAACTCATTTTTGGCTTTTTAGCCGCTTGAGAAGGTGCTTTTTCTTTTTTTGGTTTAGTGGGAGTTTTAGAAGAAATCGCATGCGCTTCCCATTGCGCGTAGCTGGCAAATTGCTCTCTGCAGTTAATATCTCCAAGAGGAAGAAAAGTATTACAGATTCTATCGAGTAGATAGCGATCATGAGTAATCAAGACAACTGCTCCAGGAAATTCAAGCAGGCTCTCTTCAAGAATTTCTAGAGTAGGAATGTCGAGGTCATTTGTCGGCTCATCAAGAAGGAGAAGATCGGCAGACTCTAACATCAAATTAGCAATTGCAATGCGCGCGCGCTCTCCGCCTGAGAATTTTTTTATTGGAAGAGCAAGAAGTTCTGGAGAGAAAAGAAATCTCTTGCACCATCCATTCACGTGGATGGGTTTTCCCCTGTAATTTACAAAGTCACCATTGGGAGAGAGGGCTTCTTTTAGCGTCAGTTCATCTGGCAATTGCGCTTTGTGTTGATCAAAATAGACAATCTTTAGTTGATCAGCTCTTTTTATTGTTCCTTGATCAGGTGCAATTTCTCCTGTAAGCAAACGGAGAAATGTGGTTTTTCCAGATCCATTCGGGCCCATGAGCCCCATCCTTGTTCCCGGGGAGAGAGTAAAGTCAAGGTGATCAAAAAGAGGTTTTTCTCCCATGTTTTTACTGATATTTTTTGCTGTGACAAGTTTTTTGGTTTTTCTATCAGAAGCTGTAAAATCGATCGCAACGCGCTCTTTTTTATTTCGCTGCTTGACTTCAGAGAGTTCTTCAAAAAGTTCATGAGCATCATCAATGCGTGATTTAGACTTAGTCGTGCGCGCTTTCGGGGATCGCCTCAGCCAATCTTCCTCCCTTTTTGCTTTTGAATTGAGTGCGCGCTCTGTTTCAAGCTGCCCCTTTAAAAAGAGTTCTTTATTTTCGAGAAATTTAGAATAGGAACCATTGACTGCAATCACCCCGTTTGGGTAGGCGTGATCAATTTCAATGATTTTATTTGTCGTATTTTGGAGGAAATAGCGGTCGTGGCTGACTAGTAGATATGTGGGAGCTTCACGAACTAAAAATTTCTCAAGCCAAAGAATCCCTTCTAAATCAAGGTGGTTTGTCGGTTCATCAAGGAGCAATAGATCGGGAGAAATAATCAATTCTTTTGCTAAAGAGAGACGTTTTTTCCATCCACCCGAAAGCGAGTTAGCGGGCATTTCTTGATTTTCGAAACCAAATTTACTTAGCCAAGTTTGAACAAGGACATCTTTTTCATAAGATGCCAGTTGCTTCTCTTCCGCGAGCGCTTCAAAAAGGATTTCTTCGACCGTTTTATCAGGAAAAATTGATGCCTGCGGTACATACCCTATTTTTAACCCGCGAGATAGTGATATTTTTCCAGAATCCGCGGTTTCTACCCCAGCAATAATTTTCAATAATGTCGACTTTCCAGATCCATTTGAACCAATTAGTCCAATTCGTTCTTTTGGAAAAATACTAATCGATAGCTCTTGGAATAATTTCCTTGTAGCAAACGATTTAGCAAGTTCTTGGCAATGAAATAGAGGAGTCACCTCACCAGTTTACCTTGTAATGAAATTCGAATCAATGGAGCAGCCAAAAACTGCCTATTGAATTTACTTTGGTGTATGCTCTATGTCCTTATCAAGAAGCCCTTCCAGCTGCTGGCGATGTCCAGAAATTTTTTCACTTGGATCAGCAGGGTTTTCATTATTATCAAATAGTGAAATGCCTTTTCCGGGAACTACTGTTCGATCTTTTGCATGGCGCCCAATCCAACGGTGGATTTCAGCACTTTTGCGCCCTAACTCTTCTTTTGTCTGCTTAACCTGCTCGCTCTCTAAATGCTTTTTCAGTTTTTCACGTGCTCGTTTTGTCTTATCACTCTCTTCAGCAATTTCATTTAACAGTTCTTTACTATTTTTCTTGGCCATGGTCATCTCCTTGAAATATCTCTTCGCATATTAAATCTTTAGAATCTAAACGTCAATTTTCTTGAGAGGAAAAGAAAATCTAGCGATGATGTGGTCATGTGTGAAGATGAGAAAAAAGCGGCGGGTTACGCTGCAGCTGATTGTATCCAGCAAGAGATGTTAGTTGGTATTGGCACGGGTTCAACGGTTTTTTATTTTATTGAAAAGTTGGGCGAGCGTGTGAAAGAGGGGTTAAATATTCGAGCGATTTCCAGTTCGGAAAGATCTTTGCTCCTCGCAAAAAAACATGCAATTCCTCTTCTTGATGCAAATGAGGTAGTATCTCTTGATATTACTGTCGATGGCGCGGATGAGATTGATCGGGAAAAGCGCATGATTAAAGGGGGCGG
>JAJFMI010000114.1 GCA_021772235.1 Chlamydiota bacterium | reverse complement strand
GGATGCCGCCGCCCTGGACGACCACGTCACCCGCGCAGGGCGAGCCCTGGCGTTTCTGGCGGCGAGTTTTACCGCCTTCCTCGTCGGCGTGCCGGTCTACGCCTTCTGGGTGCTGGCCACCACGGTAAACACCTTCTCCGGTGGCTTTGTGCTCATCGATTTTCAGCAGTCATCTCAAATGGAACAGTTAATTCAAATTTTTTCATCGATGATGATTTCTAGCAAAAATAAAGAAGTTAATGAAAATGAAATAACAAACCTCGTAAAAGAAAAATTAGACAAAAACTATTTCTCTCGTTTTACAACTACTCTTGAAGAAAATTTTACTGAAGAAGAATTACGGCAAATAAACGAAATATTAACCCTGGAAGTGATGCAGAAATATAACAGTAAATATTCTGAAATCTGGACGCCTATAATGCAAAATTTTCAGGAAGTCATTGCAGATGTTTTAAAACCTTATCCAAGTAATGTAGTAAATGAGGATAACATTCTCTCTATTACAAGCGAAAATTTCCAAACTGAGGTTGTAGAATCTACTCTTCCTGTTGTTATTGACTGCTTTGCTACGTGGTGCGGGCCTTGCAAAGCAATGACTCCCATTTTTTCTGAAGCAAAAGAAAAATATGAGGGGAAAATCAAGTTTGTAAAATTGGATGTCGATGCAGAAAACCCCCTCGCAAAAAAATTAGGTATTTCTGCCATGCCCACCTTTATCATCTACAAAGATGGTGGAGCAATCGCCCAAAAAGTAGGTGGTATGGATCAAGAGACATTCGAAAAATGGCTTAACAACAATTTTTAATGATGCGCGAAGCGGCTGCAGCGGGTTCTTATCGCAAAGCAAAATTGATTTTCAGCCGCTATGACAGTGTGAGTAACACGGCTTAGCGGCTGAAAATCGATTTGGCAAAGCGAGAAGGAGCCGAAAAATTAATACTGCGTTGTGATGCGAATTTGTAGCTCGCCTACTAAAGGCGCCTCTTCAACGCGAAACTCAAAATAACCATAATGGGCGACTTCTCCTTTTGATGGATGGTGGCCCAAAATTTCATGCACCAGTTCTTCTAGGGTTTCGGCATTTGTCTCATCTAACGATACGTCGTATTTTTCGCTAATATCTTCAAGTAGGGTATTGCCGGAGAAAGTGAGATCGAGCTGGCTCTTAAGTTTGGGGCGCTTTTTGTAATTACCATTCTGGAAAATCTCTTCCACAATTCCTTCGAGTGTAAGTATTCCAACAGGAGCGCCTGTTTCACCAACAACTATCGCTAAGGCTTGATTATTCACGCGGAATTCCTTGATGATGGAAAAAATCGATGTCTCATGCGTCACAAACCAAGGTGTGGAAACAATTTCTTTTAAAGAAATCAACGGGTCATGATGCAGAAGATGACGCGGATATCCAACACCAACTACATCGCCTGCTCCATTTCCATATGTGAGAAATATTGAAGAGCCCACGGCTTTCTTCGCATCAATTAGGGGTGTTTGCGCATTTAGTGCGGGATATTCTTCAAGCGGCACCATCAGATTTGAGACAGTCTTGCTCTTTAGCGCAAAAACATTTGTCGCAACGGTCTCAAATTCTTCCTGCGACTCCCCTCTCTCTTCGCGCTCTTCCAATGCGCGCTGCAATTCATCTCGCGTTAGAAATTCTGGAGGTGTTTTGGGTAGTCGGAGAATAATTTGTACAAATCGACAGATCAAATTGAGCAACCAAATTATGGGGATCATGATGCGCGAAAAAACATAGACAAAGCCAATTCCCAACATCGCTACATGTTCAGGAAAGCGTCTTGCGGCGAACATGGGTGAAAGTTCGGCAAAAATCATGACGAGAAAAATTTGAGTAATCGGAGCCAGGTCAGGACTTAATCCAATACTTCCATAAAAACGACGCGAACATTCTGATCCAAATTGCAGCGCTAAGTTCAATCCAATCAGGGTTGTGCCAAAAAGATAGGTCGGATTTTTTAACAACTTACTTAGCCAGACAGCGCGCCGAATGCCGCGATCTGCAAAGTAGTGCAACCGTACTTTATGAAAGGAAACGCATGCCATCTCCATCATGGAAAAAAAGCCTTGGACAAGCAGTGATAATATCGTCAGAAAAAGAAAGAGGTGCCAATTACCTGTCATGAGATATCTTCCTTATATAAATGCGACGGATACGCTTTTCATCAGCTGCAAGAACATGGAATAACAACCCTTTTTCCACATACTTCTTCCCTGGTTTGGGAATATCTCCCATTATCTCAATTAAATACCCGCTAATTGTTGCCATATTTGAGGGGCTTACAAGCTCCACTCCAAAAACTTCTTCCAAAGTTGAGAGTTCTAGCTTCCCGCTGGCGATGAGAATATCTTCTTTTGCTTTTGTATAAAGCGTGCCCTCATCATGCGGGTCTTCTATTTGTCCTATGACTACTTCCACCAAATCTTCAAATGTAATCAATCCAGAAACTGCACCAAATTCATCTACAACAAGTGCTAAACGTTTTTCTGTAAGCTCCTGTATTAAATGAGAGGCGGGAACAGATTCGGGAACAAAGAGAGCCGTTTGTAGGTATTCAATTAGATCTTCCGGCTTCTTGATTTTTTCTTCATTCTGCAAAAAGTCGTGAGAGGAGATCGTTCCCTTCACAAGATTTAGATCTCCTTCTACAACAGGTACACGTGTCACCTGCTTTTCGCAAAAGAGTTTTAATAATTCTACAATTGGTTCATTCAAGTCATAGTAAAGAATCTCGCCTCTTGGCCGCATCAACTCCTTTACTAAATCCTCTTCCAAATTGAGATAGCCACCAAGGAGCTTGGCCTCATCACCACTTAAGATCCCATATTCTCTGGAAGTCTTCAAAGCGTGCTTCAATTCTCTTACTGAAATCTCCTCTTCAGGACGCAAAAAAAAGTAAAAATGGTGCGAGATCCAGTTGCAAACATTTGTAATAACATCGCGTGGTGCAGATAGAATTTTTGCCACAAATCCAATTGCAGGAGCGACCATTGGAGCGATCTTTCGATTATTCGGCAGAGCTATTGATTTTGGTATCACCTCACCAAAAACAAGTGTCAAAGCAAGTGGCACTCCAACTGTCTGGATGAGACCGCCATCAACGCCAAAAATAGACGAAACAACATTCTGCACTAAAATATTCATCACTACATTGAGCATCAAGAGTGTGACAAGGAGTTTTCTTGGTTCTTTTAAAAGCGTTGCCGCAACTGCCTCACCTCGTCTCTTGCTGCCAGAAAAACTCTTAATCCGCATGGAAGAGAGCGAAAAGAGCGAAGTCTCAGACCCTGACAAAAACCCGGAAAATACAATAAGAAGAATAAGAACAAAAACTAACATCTAAATGTCATCACTAAAGTGCACTTTCACTTGTCCCTCGGGGACAACACCTAATTTTCGCATTAACGAAAGTTCTACCCAGGCAGGATCATCACAACTTGCGAGTTCCAAAAACAATTCTCTCCGTCTCTCTGCAAGCTGTACTTTTTCATCAGCAAGACTAGACTTTTTGGCTTGTAAAACGCGCAAGAGAGTGCATTTTCTTTCAACAGCTTGATTATAAACGAGATACGAGATACTGAAAATAAACAAAGTGCACAGCATTTGTTTATTAACTGAAACGAACTTTAATAAACTATCTCGCATAATTTAATAAATAAACTAAATCCCCAAAAAAAACCACTAAATATGAGTGTCTGAAGTTCCAGAATATGCCTTAAAAACCATCCCAATGCAAGATCAAATTCACGGTTTTGGCAAAATGCGCAGACAAGTCACAAGAGGCTTGTTTTGGCAAAGCAAAATCGATTTTCAGCCGCTATGACAGTGTAAGTGACACGGCTTAGCGGCTGAAAATCGATTTGGCGAAGCGTTAAGGAGCCTTAGAATTGCCAGTTTAATTTTGCCCGAATGGAATAGGCTCGGTAAACAAGGGTACTTCGGAAATAGTTTCCTGAAATCTCAGCCAAAAAGAAATCACCAAACCTTCTAGAGATCAAGGCTTCAACCCTCTGCCCTTGAAGTTTTTGCAATGGCGAAATAAAGAGGAAATTTCCAATTGGACGTAACTGTTGGTGAGTTTGTTGCCACTCATACTCATAGCGAAAGTTGAAGAATGTATTGTAATTCCAAGTTTTGTGAAAATCTAAGCCGACATGATGCCGATACTGTCGCAAATAAGTCCAGTAATTGGTTGTGAGTTTATCAAAAGCGCGCCAGGTAAAATGATAATAAATATCAATCATATCGGTATAGTTGGGAGGTCCCACGACTACCCAAATATTATAGCTGCGTCTTTTGTTATTTAGGTCATCTTGGTAGTAGCGATTTGCTGCTGCAGCACGGATTCTGGGACGAATAGGATGAAAATTGAGCTCTTGAGAAAAGTTCACATCGACATTTTTGGTCTTAATAAACACCGCTTTTCCAAGGGAAAAGTTTTTTGTCACAAAGGAGTCGTAAAAAACAGCGGCGCCAAATCGAGTTTTTTCACCAGCATAGGCTAAATTACCCCCTGGCTCAAAGATGAGACGATTTTGAAAGGGGAAATTTACGCCGGTTTGCAGCCCATCTCCTACGCGGATATTTTGAAAAAAATTGAGGTTCCACTCATCGCTAATCCGGTATCTCTCAGTCAGTCGAAATTGCGAAACATCCACTTTATAGTTGTGTCCCACCGGCGGAAAAATATCGTTCTCTTTTTCAAAACCTGTTGAAGCAGAAAGGTCCATTCGAATGCGGTTTGTGAAAGGAAGGTAGAGTTCGAAATTTTCATTAAAATAGTAATTTTTGACAACTGGCAGGGCGAGCTCTGGATCGTTCTCTTTCGCTTCTACATAATGGATATCATAGAGCAACATGGGGTTTGTAAAATATTGCGTATTCCAAAGCTCCCGCCAGAGTATTTCATTTTCAGGAAATCCCATCAAGGCCAATTTAACCTGCCTTTTCGCCTCATCATAACGTGTTTGGCGCGCTAGTGTGCGCCCGTACCAAAGCCTTGTATCTCGATCTCCTTTTGTATTTTCTAGAATTTCTCTAAAAACTTTTTCCGCGCGTTTATACTCTTTTTTCTTATAGTGAATCAGTCCGCGGTTTACATTTGCATGGTGCTCATCAGGGTATTTTGCGATAATTTCAGAAGCTTCCTCAAAACGCCCTTGTGCAATATAGACATTAGAAAGATAGAGATCTACAAGTGGAGCATCGGGATCTTTTTCTAAAGCTCTGTTCATGTACTTTTCAGCTTGATCAAGCTCCCCTTGCCACATGTAGAGCTTCCCAATATGAAGCAGCGCTTTTGCCGAATCAGGGCGGCATCCTAGCAGTTCAAACCAGACTTCCAGTGCCTCTTCATGTTTTTTTGCATCTTCTT
>JAJFMI010000113.1 GCA_021772235.1 Chlamydiota bacterium | reverse complement strand
TAAAGGATTCCTTTCCATGATTAATCAATATCACTCCGATCTCTCCTCGATAGTCGGAGTCCACAGTTCCAGGTGTATTTAAAACAGTGATGCCAAATTTCAATGCCAATCCACTTCGCGGTCGCACTTGTACTTCAAATCCTTTTGGGATTTCCACGCGAATTCCTGTCGGAATCAATTTTGATTCGCCAGGCACAAGTGTTACATCTTCTTTTAGATCTGCACGTACATCTGCACCCGCAGCTTCTTCACTTCCATAAAATGGCATAAGCTCTTTATCCTCCGTGAGGACAAGTATTTTTATTTTATCGGTCATTTGGTTCTCAACTGGTCGTCTTTTCCACCACCCTCTCAGGTGTTGGGGTCAATAGACTCTTCAGTTTAGTAGGAAAGGTGTTTTTTTGTGAAGATGATCTTTTGTTTTGTGTAAAAAAATTAATAAAATATGCAATTTTCTCTTTAAGATCACGTCTAGATACGATGCCGTCAATCATCCCTTTTTCTAGTAGAAACTCCGAACTCTGGGCACCTTCGGGAAGTTTTTGTCGAATGGTCTGTTCCACAACTCGTGGTCCGGCAAATCCAATTAACGCTTTCGGCTCTGCAATAATCAAATCACCTAGCGACGCAAAGGAAGCTGTTACGCCACCTGTTGTTGGATTTGTCAAAACAGAGATGTACAATAGTCCATTATCTGCATGGCGCGCCAGGGCACTTGAAGTTTTTGCCATCTGCATAAGCGATAAAATCGACTCTTGCATACGCGCGCCACCAGAGGCTGAAACAATAACGAGTGGTAGGGAATTTTCTGTTGCGTATTCAATTAATGATGTGAGGCGCTCCCCCACAATCGACCCCATTGATCCGCCCATGTAGGTAAAATCCAACACGCCAAGTGCGGTTTTTTTTCCTTTCATCTCACAAACGCCCACCATTACCGCTTCATCACGACCAGATTTTTCCTGTGCACGTTTGATGCGATTGGGATAGGGCTCCTGATCGACAAATTCCAAAGGATCGGTAGACTGAAATTCCGTAAACATTTCTTGAAATGTGCCAGAATCTGTCAGCAAAGCAACCCGCTGCGTCGCAGAGAGGCGATAGTGATAATCGCACTTTGGACAACAGTTATGCTGCTCATGCAATTCGCTTGCGTGCACCATTTCAGAACAGTGCGTGCATTTGACCCAGCCGCTAAACCCATCTTTTTTAGTGGTTTGCACTTTGATCTTCGGTTTTTGTCTAGAAAAAAGTCCCATAGACCACTATTATACCATATTCTTTGAGTAAATTCAATGTATGTAAATAAATTATTTCAATGCAGCTTCATAACGCTCTGCAACATTCTTCCAATTCACAACTTTCCAAATATTTTTTAGGTAATCGGGGCGCGCATTTTTATACTGTAGATAGTAGGCGTGCTCCCAAACGTCGATTCCAAGTAGTGGTACAAGGCCGGTTGTTACAAGCGGATCTTGATTCGCACATGCAACGATGCAGAGGCATTTTTTCTCAGGACAATATCCTAGCCATCCCCAACCAGAGCCTTGAATCGGGCCTGTTTTTCCATTAAATTTTTCGATGAATTTTTCCAAAGAGCCAAATTCTTTATTGATCGCTTCTGCAAGCGGGCCTTCTGGGGGCGTTCCGCCACCTTGATTTTGCGGGGCGAGGTTTGTCCAAAAGATCGAATGGTTGATATGTCCGCCGCCATTAAATTTTATCGCTTGCAAGGCCGCGCACATGCCTTCTACATCGCTTTTTGCTTCAGCGGCAGCATACTTTTCTGTCGCCTCATTCAATTTTGTCACATATCCATTGTGATGCTTGGAGTGGTGCAGCTCCATAATTTCGCCAGCGATCACGGGCTCTAAGGCGTTATAATCGTACGGCAGCTTAGGCAGTGTATACTTAGTCATGTTTTTTCTCCTTCTTCAACGGCCTCTTCCACGCGTTCAACGCCTGTAAGACGAATTTTTTGCGCGTAAGATTTCAGGCTCTTTAGGTTTTTTTTCGGAACGACGGCTCTTGTAAAGCCCATTTGTATTGCTTCTTTGATGCGCGCTTCTATGCGTGGCACGCTGCGCACTTCGCCACCAAGCCCCACTTCTCCAATTACGATGAGATCGCTGGGGAGTGTTAAATTGCGGAATGAGGAGGCGATCGCGAGCAGAATTGCTAAATCGATTGCTGGCTCGTTAATGCGCAATCCGCCCGCGATGGATACGAAGACGTCGAGGTTATAGAGTTGGTAGCCGAGGCGTTTTTCTAATACAGCAAGCAGGAGCGAGAGGCGATTTTGATCCATGCCTGTTTGCCTGCGCGTCGAGGTAGAAAAACTTGAGGGCGCAACGAGCGCCTGCGCTTCCACTAATATTGCGCGCGACCCTTCGATTGTGGCTGAAATTACTGAGCCGGGAAGTTTCCCCATACGCTCTTGTAAAAA
Organism: Chlamydiota bacterium; assembly: GCA_021772235.1. Taxonomy (GTDB): domain Bacteria; phylum Chlamydiota; class Chlamydiia; order Chlamydiales; family JAJFMI01; genus Algichlamydia. The sequence continues at coordinate 1,191 of JAJFMI010000113.1, read as the reverse complement.
GAGCTCGGAGGGGTTGGCGACCTCTTTGAGTCCGCTATTTTCCATCTGAAATAGTGCGATGTCATCGGTTGGCCCAAAACGATTTTTGATAGAGCGCAAGATGCGGTAGCCGTGTTGGCGATCGCCTTCAAATTCTAATACTGTATCGACAAGGTGTTCTAAAACACGCGGGCCGGCGATCTCCCCCGACTTTGTCACGTGACCAATGAGAAATGTGGTGATGTTTTGACGCTTTGCTAAATGCATGCACTCCATGGCAATTTCGCGCACTTGCGAAACGGATCCGGGAAGCGATGCGAGCTCTGCTTTGTAAACGATTTGCACCGAATCAATGATCAATAAATCCGGCTTAAGGTTATCCACTTCAACTTTGATGCGCGAAAAAAGTGTTTCGCTAAAAAGGTAGAGATTTTCAGAGGTAACGCCCAAGCGTCTGGCGCGCATAGATGTCTGTTCTTCAGACTCTTCACCACAAACGTAGAGAACTTTTTTTCCTTGAGCGGCAAAACTTTGCGCGAGTTGCAAAAGAAGGGTGGATTTCCCGATACCGGGCTGTCCCCCTAAAAGCGAAAGTGATCCAGCAACAACTCCGCCCCCAAAAAGACGATCGAGTTCTCCAATTTTGGTGAAGTCGCGAATAAACCCTTCGGTACTCACCTCATTCACTCGTACAGGTTTTTTTGTACTTTTCGTTTCAAAACGACTCTGCACTTCCTGGTGAATGACCATCTCTTTTAGCGTATTCCACGCCTGGCACATCGGACAGCTGCCCGTCCATTTGGGTTGTGTATGACCGCATTCAATGCAGCCCCACTCTTTTTTAGTCTTTGTCGATGCCAAGTTTTTCGCACGCCTCCCTAGCTGCCATCTGCTGGGCGATTTTCTTCGAGCTACCTACTCCTTTACCCACTTCTTCACCCGCAATTTTCACGACAATCTCAAACTCTTTCTCATGCTCGGGACCCGCCTCTTGCAAAAGTTCGTATTCAGGTTGCGTCTGGTGTGTGCGTTGGGAATGGTCTTGCAAAATCGCTTTGAAATTCTCTTCTGGCCTATCGCGTATGAGTTTAACATCATCGACGAAGTGTACAAGAAAAAATTCCCGCGCTTTTTCTAATCCTCCATCAAGATAGATAGCGCCAATAATCGCTTCAAAAAGATCGGAGTGTAGAGTTGTGCGCCCTCTGCCAA
>JAJFMI010000112.1 GCA_021772235.1 Chlamydiota bacterium | reverse complement strand
GGAAATAATATGTTTGATAAATTTACAAATAGAGCAAAACAGGTCATTAAGCTTGGGAAAAAGGAAGCACAGAAGCTCAACCACAACTACTTAGGCACTGAACATATTCTTCTTGGCCTGCTTAAACTCGGCCAAGGTATCGCAGTGAACGTTCTGCGCAATCTCAATCTTGATTACGACACTGTTCTTGCTGAAGTCGAACGTCTTGTTGGTTTTGGTCCCGAAATTCAAGTTTATGGTGATCCCGCACTAACCGGAAAAGTCAAAAAGGTTTTTGAATTCGCAAACGAAGAGGCCGCCTCCCTCAATCATAATTATGTAGGCACTGAACATCTTCTTCTCGCCCTTCTTCGCCAACTCGATGGCGTTGCAGCGCAAATACTTGAAAATCTCAATGTGAATTTGAAGGATGTCCGCAAAGAAGTTCTGAAAGAGCTTGAAACTTTTAATTTGCAGCTGCCACCAATGGGTTTGACAAATGGCCCGCAGCAACAGCAGGGGCCACGCGGTCCCGATCGCCAATCTTCTATGGGGATTAGTGATAAAACTCCTGCTCTGCGCGCTTATGGTCACGATTTAACCGAGCTTTCGCGCGAAGGAAAACTTGACCCTGTTATTGGGCGCTCTAATGAAGTCGAACGTCTGATATTAATTCTTTGCCGCCGTCGCAAAAATAATCCCGTCCTCATTGGAGAGGCTGGAGTTGGAAAAACCGCGATTGTTGAAGGTCTTGCTCATGCGATTGTCCAGGGCGAAGTGCCTGATATTCTGGCAAATAAGCGCCTCATCTCACTCGATCTCACTCTCATGATTGCTGGTACAAAATACCGCGGGCAGTTTGAAGAACGTATTAAAGCGGTGATGGATGAGATTAAAAAAGCAGGTAACATTCTGCTTTTCATCGATGAGCTCCACACAATTGTAGGTGCCGGTGCTGCCGAAGGCGCAATCGACGCCTCTAATATTTTAAAGCCCGCCCTTTCTCGCGGTGAAATCCAATGTATTGGCGCCACGACCGCCGATGAGTTTCGCAAACAGATTGAAAAAGATGCCGCCTTAGAAAGACGTTTCCAGCGCGTTCCTGTACCACCTCCGCAACTCGATGAAGCGACAGAAATTTTGGGCGGTCTTAAAACAAAATACGAAGAGCATCACAATTGCAACTACACCGATGCTGCCATTCGCGCTGCTGTCTACCTCTCTGATCGCTATATTACAGGGAGATTTCTTCCAGATAAGGCGATTGATTTGATTGATGAAGCGGGAGCAAAAGCGCGCATCTCAAGTAAACAGCCGCAAGATATCATCGATATGGAGAGCGAAGTCGATCGTCTGCAGCATGAGAAAGATGAGGCTATTGGCCATCAAGAGTATGAGCGTGCTGCAAAATTGCGCGACTCGGAAAAAACCCTGCGTGAGAAACTCCAAGGAATCAAAACGGAATGGGAGCAGAACAAAGAGCAACAGCGCACTCTTGTTGATGAAGAAGATATCGCTGCTATTATTTCTAAGCAGACAAAAATCCCACTAAACCGCATTACCGAAGGCGAGTCCCAAAAAATCCTTAAAATGGATGAACACCTTGGTCAATTTATTGTTGGACAAGATGACGCCCTTAAAACAGTTTGCAAAGCACTGCGACGTTCACGTGCTGATATTAAAGATCCCAATCGTCCGATTGGAGCTTTCCTATTCCTCGGACCAACAGGCGTGGGAAAAACTCTACTTGCGCGTCAACTTGCGATCAATATGTTTGGCGGAGAAGATGCTCTTATCCAAGTCGACATGTCCGAATACATGGAGAAATTTGCGGTCAGCCGTATCACAGGATCCCCTCCTGGATATGTGGGCCATGAAGAAGGTGGACAACTTACCGAACAAGTGCGCCAGCGCCCTTATTCCGTAGTCCTCTTCGACGAAGTAGAAAAAGCGCATCCTGATGTGATGAATCTCCTTCTACAAATCCTAGAAGAAGGCCGACTTTCTGATTCTTTCGGACGCAAAATCGACTTCAAAAACACGATCATCATCATGACCTCAAACCTCGGTTCGGACATGATCCGTCGCACAACTGAAGTGGGTTTTGGCGTGAAACAAGAAGGTATGCCCGACTATAGTGTCATGCAAGAGCGCATAAACAAAGCGATGAAGAAACACTTCAAGCCAGAATTCTTAAACCGCCTCGATAGCACTGTTATTTTCAGAGCACTTGCAAAAGACACACTGAAAAACGTCATTGATATTGAAATTGGCAAATTGCAAAAACGCTTAGAGCGCACGCCAATTACCATTGAAATCGACGAACCTGCAAAAGAACTTCTGCTAACGAAAGGGTACCAGCCTGAAATGGGCGCACGCCCTCTGCGCCGCATCATCGAACAACAAGTAGAAGATCCACTAGCTGAGCGTCTACTTCTTGATCCTGAAAAAATGCGTTCTTATAAAATCACTGTTAAAGAAAACGAGCTGGTTTTTGAAGAGCATGTTGCTGAAGCAGAAACGCAAGATCTGGCCGAAACTGGAAAGGAATAAAATTTTTTATCTGATTTTTTTCTAAAGCCCGTAATAATCATTGCGGGTTTTCTTTTTTTTTGAATAGATGAAAAACTCAACTTTCCAGAATGTAACTGGCAAAGTGGTCTTAGCTAATAAAAAAATCTCATTGTCAGTTAATTAATTCTTTACAATTTTAGCAACGTTGCCTTAAGCTCAAATCGTCTCAAAAACTTAAGGGCACGAAATGAAGACTAAACAAGCAACATTTGTTGGTGAAAATATCAGCATCTGGCGGCTATCAATTCCAAAATTGCAAACGGCCTTTCCCAATATCTTCACTGCTACACAACCCCTGGAATCTTGCAAAAATTTAACTGACCGAATCATCACAAGCTACAATAATCTTAAAGAGAAGGGGCTCTATGAACCAATTTTTCCAGAAGGTCATGTGAACTGGGAAAATGAAGAAGGATTTTCACTTGTTCAATTAGTCGGTTACGTAGCAACATATTCTCACGAATTTAAATACGCTAAGGAGCTTATTCAATTAGGAGCAGATAAAGAGCTATTTGAGTCCTCACAAAAACACTATCTCTTTTTTCTCTATGGAACGATTACAAAAATCAAAAAAGTCGTTTTTTTCGCATTTACAACACATCAATCGTATAACGTTTTTAAGCGGTACGCAGAATTTAACTTCCCCGCTCATATTGCAAAAACCATTTTGAAGGATGACAGCATAACTGAAATCAAAAATCGTCATACTGTTGGTCCCCTGCTTGCCAAACAAACCTGGTATAAAGAGGGAAGTAATCATAAAACTAATCCTGATAGCTTGGAAACAATCAGTGTTGCACTTAAGGTCAAACTGAATCCTTTTGCAAAAATCATTCAATTATTTGATAACATTGCTTTAAATACAATGGTCCATTTAACACGGGGCTCAATCTGCTTCTACAAGCGCTACATACCAATAAAGGAGTTTCCCACTTTGATAGCCCATCTTACCACTCCAATTGAAAGCAAAACCGAGACAGGTCTTACAGAAAACACCTCTCCACCAAAAGATAATTTTTCTTGGCTTGATTATCTTACACCTGTTGAAAACAAGGAAGAACGCAACAGTTGCATGGAAGTGGCGAAAAAACTTCTAATATCTGCAATCAAACACCCTAAGAACTCACGCACCTTTAACCTCTGCCCAAAATATTTCGATGATTACTGGAAAAGCCAAGAAATTATCTGTGAATATGGAAATACAGAAATAAATCGCTGGAACTACCTACCTACAACTGATGAAATTCTTGAGTCAATTCATAAGAGCAATATGTTCGATGACATTGATAAAATTTATATTATATTCCAACGCAATGGGCGCCCCAAATATGTAACTCTTGCTGATTGTTTTGATGGCGAGCTGAATATGTATGGCGCGCGCTATTTTCACGCTTGTGGTCTCTGGTACAAGCCAAACGCTAACTATCTTCTGCAAGTACAAAATGCACTCAATAGTATCATTATGACCAGCTTGATTATTCCAAGCGATGAAAGACACCTAAAACAAAAATGGCAAAAGGGAACACCAATAAAAGACAATGAATTGCGTTCCTTTAAAACTAAACTTTCATGTTTAAAAGAAAAAAAGGGCAGCTATCTTGACAGTGAAGATAAAATTGTTTGCAGGGTAATTAAAGCTCATTTTTTCGGGCGATCTACGACTTACAAACAGTTCCATCAACTCATTCAAGAAAAACTCAACAAAAGAAGGGTGAAAGTTTTAACTCGTAATGACCTAGAAGAACTTGGAATCAACAAAGATAATGCCCAAAAACTCTTTAGAGAGATGCATAAGGAAAAAAAAATCCTAGATGAAAAGAATCGAGTTGTCATCCCCTATTATCCTGGCATTCCTGAAGATCTAAAAACATTTCTAGAAGTAAGAAGTGACCATCACGATGAAGGGCTATACAATGCCTCATTTCATGAAACTGATAATTTCCTAGTAGGAGACACAGTTATTCCAGATGGAATTGAGCTTTTCGACCTCCTGCACTTTACAGATGATGGACCTCTTCATCTTTTTCATGTGAAAGAAGGGATTGATGGAGACCATGCGAGAGCAGCCTGCTCACAAGTGCGCAATTCAGCAAAAAAATTAAAAGCAACTCTTTCAGGTAATGACGATGTCCTAAAAAAGTTTTGCGATTTTGTTTACAATGAAAACAAACCAGTTTGCTACCGTTTAAGAAAAAAACATAAAAATGAACTAGATTTCCGCAAATGGTTTATGAAACTTTTTACTAATTCACCGCGCGAACGAATTACATTTGTCCTCACTTTTTTAGATACTCACTCTCCAGAGCGACTTCTCCATGAGAGCCCTGAATATCTTTCTGGAAGCAAAACAAAAATTGTTATCAGCTCAACAATTGCAAAACTTGAGATCATTGGGTTAGAGCGTGAAATACGTAGTATGGGCTTTGATTTTAAAATATGCCAAATAAAACGAGAAGGAGAAGGCGATCCAACTGTTACTGAAGAATTACCTGCGCCAGAGCCGCCCGATCAATTTAACTTAAGCGAGTACCAATTCGGCGTGCAATGCCTCAAACGACAACAAACAATTGGCGATGGCAACTGCGCATTTCATAGCGCACTTGGTACCCCCTTATCTTCATATCAATACAATTCTCCAGCAGACACTACAATTCGACAAGAATTTCTTAACAAACTAGTAAATACGCTCACAAACGAATGGATGAAAGCTGAACTTGCGCCTCTATACGAAAACACCATTAAAAATCTTCTTGGTAAGATCATCCGGGGGCAACTGAACACAAGTGATAAAATTTTTGCACAAAATATTATTATTAATGAGAAACCTCTTCAGCAATATATCCAAGAAAAAGTCGCCGCAATTTTTGACTCAGAAAAAACACCGTTAGATTTTCTCAGAATACTCGACCCAAAAATCCGCCAATTTTCAACCGAAGAAGAATTCTTAACTTGGCTAAGTGACGGAACTAATGGAGCAGAATATCTTCTCACCTCATTAGGAATCCCTCGATTGAAAGAAATAGCTGCAGACCCTAAAATGTCAGAAAACAATTTTCACACAAGCAAAGAAGCTTTAGATGAGCTCTTAAAGATAGAGGATAAATGCTACGAAGCGTGGCATGCAGCAATGCTCAATACTTCCTACTACTTAAGTGATGATGAACTTGCAATGATAGGCTATGCTTACAACAAGTCTATAGTCCTTATTGAAACAGCAGAAGATGGCACAAACCGCGTCTGCGAAATTTGCTCAGCGAATGATCAAGACCGTGTTTTCATCTATGCAAGTGGGAATCACTACGAACGCTGTACAGAAATATCCCCATAAAGTAGTCATTCAAAAAGGCTATTTTTTAGCGCGAAGCGGCGTGAGGGATTCATATCGCAAAGCAAAATCGATTTCCAGCCGCTATGACAGTATAGACAACACGGCTTAGCGGCTGAAAATCGATTTGGCGATAGCAGAGATGGGTCCCTCTTATTTGATTAAAGCGAGGAGCTCTGTCTTCTGCGGTTGCTTTTCGAGTAGTGTGAGCATTTTCGGGCTGCTCGCTAGATGCGCGATTTGGGCGAGGAGTTGCAGATGTTGCTTGTCTGATGTTGCCATGAGGAAAAACAGTGTGGAAACGGGTTTGCCATCGAGGCCGCCCCAATCGATTGGATTTTCAAGAAATACTGTTGAAACGAGGGAGTGTGGGCCTTCGATAAGGAATTCACGGGTGTGGGGAACGGCGATGCCGCGACCGAGGGCTGTTGACATCATGCGTTCGCGTTCCAGAAAAAGTTGTGCAGGATTACCAACGGATTCTGGGAATTTTTCACTAAGTTGAGACATGACGTTTTGGATGATCTTTTCTTTTTCAGTGCCAAAATTACCATGAAGTACTTCACCGCGAAAAAGAGCGCGATAGAGGGAAAAGTCAGCGTTTGTTGGGAGGGTCTCTTGCCGCTGCATCATCCAATCTTGGATTTCTGAACGAGAAAAGCGGTGTTTGCCTTCTAAGCGGTATGAGGGGATTTTTCCTGCTACTAGCCACTCTTCAATGGTCTTTTCGGAAACTTTTAATAGTTTCGCAACGTCGTTAATTTCAAGATCCATAGACCTCCTGCAGAGAGATGATTTGTGCAACTTCTTCGGGTGTAGTTGCTTTTATTAAATCAATACGATGGTCACGGAGCATCGATGTGGTTTGTGAAAGCAGTCCGAGGTATTGGCTTTCAGCGCCTTTAGGCCCGCCAAGTAACATGATAATGCGTACCGGAAAGTGATCGCGCGCTTCCCACTCTATTCCTTTTTCTTTTACGATTCCTATGCCAAGAAAAAATCGATCGAGCTCTTCCAATTTAGCATGCGGAATGGCTATTCCAGAACCGATTGCTGTTGAAACAAGTTCTTCTCTTTTTAAGAGTGCTTTAAAAAAGATCTCTTTATTCCCCACGTTCATACCATTTACCATGGTTGTCAATGCTTCGTCACGTGTTGATTCTTCTAAAAAAAAGACGGCTCGTGGATCAAATATCGATGATAATTCAATCTTCGGTGCTCGTTTTTTTCTCCTAGTGCGTACCTGTGTGGCCATAACCACCCTCCCCTCTACTACTCGTTTCTAATTGATCAGCTGGCAAAAAATCTGCCCTCTGAACTTTTTGTACGACAAGTTGCG
>JAJFMI010000111.1 GCA_021772235.1 Chlamydiota bacterium | reverse complement strand
CTAACCCCGCGCGTGACATCTTCCCATGTAAAGCCATTCACCTGTAAACTTTCTGGATCGCTATCCTTCCATTCATCATGGCTAATCTTACGCAGTGAAGAAAAGTGACTCAAACATTCACCTGTAGATAAATCAATAATTCTATACGCAATTTCGATCAGGCGATGCCTGCGAAAATTCAACCCATTCGTTTCTGTATCGAGAAAAATACCCTTCATTCGCAATCACAATATAAAGAAAAAATTTACCCAAGGTGATACCCAAAAGATTTCTATATGAAAATAGGTAGCAACTTAAGTTTTATTCTAACCACAAATGTTCCCATCTGACAAGACATTTTTTTTATATTTTGATTAATTAATTTAATTTCAAATCTCCTTAACATTAATTTGCTTTTATTGTAAAATATAAAAGTAGTTAATCAAATCAAACAGAAGGGTTAAATAATGAACATTAAAGGTCTATTAAGCTCCGCTTATTCTAAAACGCTTAACGCGGGACAAACAGTATATTCAGCACTACCAGGAAAGAGTAGCGCAGCAAAATTGGGTCAGTCAATTCTAACAACATGCAAAGCGAATCCCGTAAAGCTTACAGGTCTTGTGACACTTTTAGGAGCAGGAACAGCAGTTGTTGTATTAAATAAGAATCGTATTGGTTCGCCAATGCCATTTCTAAAAGAGACATGGGGAAAAACAACATCAAAAGTGTCTGATCTCTACAAATCTTACACAACTCCTAAAGAAAGCCCCTACAAAGCAAAGTATGAAAACTTGCAAGGATCAATACGTGAGTTAGTAGATCTTGCAGAAATGACAAAAATTGGTCCCAATGAACAGAGACAAATTATTGCTGATGCAAAGGCTTTGATAGATCCTGAAGTAAAAGCTACTATTGAAAGAAGAAAATCTATTTAAGTTAACAAAACACACTTATTTGATTGGAAAAAGGCTTGCCAATAGGCGAGCCTTTTTTTGTTTATAAATACCTGCTTGATATTTTTCACCACTCAAAATATACTCACTCTCTAATTCAGTGACAAGGGATGGAGTAATGACGACAAAAGCAAATTATATAGATACACATCGACTTTCCTATCCAAATGTATTCCACGCACTTTATCAAGATGTGCTAGGGGATAAAGAAGAGTTAGATTTGAAAGTAATTCAAAAATTATTCCAATCAAGTGTAAAAGATGGCAGATCAGTCACAATTAATCAGCTAAATCAAGTGAAGCTTGGGCTGGTATTTATTTTAGATAGCGAGTCAGATTTTCTGCTTGATGCATCAGAATACGAAAAAGAATATGGCCCGACAACTGCTTCTTCAACACTTGAAGATTACAAACAAAAACATTACATTGACTTAGACAATTCTTGTAAATTCAGTGATTTATTCACTGAAAAGCAGAACAAACCTAAGCCATTTGTAGAAAAAGCAACAGTTTATGGAGCAGTAGCTGTCGCAGCACTTGCAATTCTTTGCTTTTCTTACTTAAGAGCACAATAATAAGAGGAGAAAAAAATGACTTTTGCAATAAGTGATCCGGCAACAACACCAGTTCCAGAAGGGATGTCCTGTGTAAATGCTTTGCGTGCACTCTATCTTGGAGAAGAAAAAATCAACCAAATTGTTGGTAGAGACGAACCATTTAACGCCAAGAATGTAGCAAAAAAATTTGATTTTGTGGATATGAGATCTAAGTCATTAGCAGCGCAAATAAATAAATTTGGTAATGGAAAAGTTGATTATTTAAATGGTGTAGCTATTAAAACAGACTTTTCTAAATTTCCTGAAATCTGTGTCACACGCTACGATGAGCCTGATTATCATGGTGCGGGTGCAGCAGAACGAGCTCTTGCAGCTTATGCCAGAATAGCTCCTGCAAATCGCTTAGATCAAAATGATGCCCAAAAGTATAAATCTTTAAAGGGCAGAACGGTTGAAGTAAAGCATGATGAAACAATGGTGTTTAATGGAATTACAGTTGCTGGTGCAGTTGTCGTTTTTGCATTTACACTCTTCGCTTCAAGCTATTTTTAATATGTCTTAAATAATTTGAAAAACAGTATGGTAGATTTGCCATGCGGTTTTTTTTTGCCTGTGGTAAACTCTCTTCTATGGCAATGAGTAGAGAGAAATATCGAGAAGCGCTTTTTCAAGCGCTATTTGCGCTGGATCACGATCCAGATGGCGAAGTTGTACCCATTTTGATGCAGCAGGTGAAAATTGCGAAATCAGCCGCGCGGGATGTGCAAGAAAAAGCAATTGAAATTTTAGCTAAGCGTGAGGAGCTCGACAACCAGATTGAGGCGGCTTCTGAAAACTACACTTTGGAGCGCATCACCCAGGCAGAGCGCATTATTTTGCGTTTGGGAATTTTTGAAATTTTATTTGATGAGGCGGTGCCGGGTCCAGTTGCCATTTCTGAGGCGATTCGCTTAACGAGAAAGTTTGGATCTCGAGATAGTGCAAAGTTTGTCAATGCTGTGTTAGACAAGATTTATGGATCCCTTTCTTGAAAATATTCCTTTAAGTAAATACACCACGTTTGGCATTGGTGGTCCAGCGCGATTTTTCGCTGAGGTCACAAGCGTTGAGCAAATGCAAGAGGTGTTAAAGGTAGCTGGCGAGCTGCCTATTTTTTTTCTCGGCAATGGTTCTAATATTCTTTTTGATGATCGTGGCTTTGATGGGCTGGTTATTCTCAATCGCATTCAGTTTCTTGAGCAGGCAGGTGGTCGTTTTTCTGTTGGCGCAGGGTTTAATTTTTCTCTGTTTGGCTCAAAAGTTTCACGTTTAGGTTTTGGCGGGATGGAATTTGCTTCAGGTATTCCTGGAAGCGTTGGTGGAGCTGTTTTTATGAATGCCGGAGCTAATGGCTTTGAAACGGCAGATTTTTTACAGAAGGTGCATTTTGTCGATCGAAAGGGTGTTTTGCACGAGTTTGAAAAAAGCGAGTTAGTATTTTCCTACCGCACTTCACCTTTTCACAAGATGGAAGGGGTGATTGTTTCTGCAGTTTTTCAATTGGAAGAGTGTAGTCAAGCAAGAAAGAGGCGGCAGGATATTGTGCGCTATCGCCAGGAGACGCAGCCGTATGGCGAAAAATCGGCGGGCTGCATTTTTCGCAATCCTGAAGGGGGGAGCGCAGGTGCGTTAATTGAGCGGGCTGGTTTAAAGGGTTTG
>JAJFMI010000012.1 GCA_021772235.1 Chlamydiota bacterium | reverse complement strand
AAATCGATCCATATTATTAATATTGAGCGATTTTCAATAGTTCAATCGCGAGAGATTTCGCGTTGTTTTAGATCAAAAACTTTTGAATCGGTCTACTAGACACTAGGTATTTCCTTCCACTTACTCATCTTTCATGGATTTTCACTACTTCTGCTGTTGCTAACCCCAGCAATGACTCTATATTTGGGAATGCCCCTACTACTCTAGACCACTCATGGCAAGTTTCTTTAACACCTCTGCCAGAAGAAGTGAAAGTGTTTGGTTTGACGATCATTTAATTCTCATTTGTTAAAATTAAGAGAATCTGAATAAATTATTGAGGCGTGTGTATGGAGATTTTATTTAAAATATGGGAATTTATGATCGCAGTATGGGAGTATCATTGGCTAATCCGTGTATCGCTTTCAGCAATTTTTATGTATGTTTTGATGATGTGGTCTTTTCAACGAAACCCTGCTCAATTAATAAATGGGCATATGAGTCCGGAAAAAGCTAAAGAATTTGCTCCCGAGATTTTTGGTAAACCGGAGAAGGATGACAATGAAAATAGCGATGAATAAGATTAATAATACATTGCTTCATCTTAGGGTTCTCTAACTTTCCTTGGATATAAAATTGTCTACAAATCAGGAGTCCAAGTCCTGATTTGTATAGAATTTATAAGTAGCTAACAATTAGTGGTATAAAGAACTAATGCTGTTAAAGATCAGAAATTCGTCAGGTGCAAACTTGATTTTCCAGCAAAATCATTGACAAACACTAGATTTTCCAGGAAAATCTAGTGTAGAGACTGGATATTCTGGATTATATGATTAGACGATTGTTAAAGAAAAAGCTGGATCGGGTGTTGAGAAGGGGGAAAAGTGTATTGCTTTTAGGTCCTCGCCAAACGGGAAAAACCACTCTAATCAGAGGAAATAAAGCCGATTTAGAAATCACGCTTTTATTATCTAAGGTAAGAAGACAATATGAAGTCGATCCTGATCAATTGATTCGAGAAGTCAAGGCTCTGCATAAAAAAAATGGGAAACCTCCACTCATTGTCATTGATGAAGTGCAAAAAGTACCAGCATTAATGGATGGCGTGCAGTATTTAATTGATGAGGGATTTGGGCAGTTTATTTTGACGGGTTCTTCTGCTCGCAAATTGCGTATTGGTAAACAGGTCAATTTACTTCCTGGCCGTGTCATTCAATTGCGACTTGATCCTTTCACAATTGAAGAATTTCAGTATGAGTTTGTGGAAAGCTATTTGAAGTATGGTTCACTTCCTGCGATTTCATTAGAGAAAGATCCTCTATTTCGCGAGGAAGAATTAGACTCTTATGTAGATCTCTATCTTGAGGATGAAGTGCGCGCGGAAGCGTTAGTGCGAGATATCGGTTCCTTTGAAAACTTTTTGCGTTTAGCTGCTGTAGAATCTGGAAACATCGTGAACATGGAAAAAATTTCACAAGATGTGGGGGTAGCTGCAAGTACAATTTCTTCATACTACCAGATTTTAGAAGACTGTTTAATTGTAGAACGGGTTGAGCCTTACACGAAAAGTGTGACGCGTAAAAAGCTGATTCGATCACCAATTTATCTCTTCTTTGATCTCGGTTTGCGCCGTTTAGCCGCAGGGGAGCAAGCGAACTTACCTCAGAAGCATTTAGGTGCTCTTTTTGAACAATTTGTTGGTTTAGAGTTGATTCGTTGGGCTCGTTTACAGGAGAAAAAAACTTCGATCCTTTTCTGGCGAGATGCGAACGGCCCAGAGGTTGATTGGATCATAAAGTGCGGTGAAACACTGATTCCAATCGAGGTAAAATGGACGGAAACTCCCTCCCTTCGTGATGCAAAACACCTCGAGCTATTTTTGCGGGAATATCCTCAAGCAAAGAAAGCCTTCGTTGTCTGCCGTGTTGAAAAACCACAGCTATTAAAAGAGGGGATTGACGCTATTTCATGGAAGCAATTATATGAGATGCTTCAGTAGGGATGGCGTGTCCGCAGTCTGGGATAATTTCTGAGGGGATTCCCATTGTCTTTAGGCGGTTGTGAATGGCAAGATATTTGCGATCAAGTGCGCCAAAAAGAAAGCGTACAGGCATGTTTGGAAGTTCATTCCAGAGGTTAGGTTGTTTTGAAAGGCGATAGTGATCAAAAAGTTTGCTTGCTTCTTTCAGATCGACTTTTTTTCGCTCTTCTAACATGGCGGGATAGTTTTCTGATTCGCGTAGCGAATCAAAGAGCGGCTGTGCGTACCATTTTTCCAAAAAGTTTGGTTCTTCTATTGCTTTGAGCCACTTATTTTCCCAAAGAATCCGTGCGGGAATTTCCTCTTTGGGTATTCCGGGATTAGCAGAAATAGCGATCACCTCTTTTACGTATTCGGGATATTTATGGGCAAACTGAAGAGCGATGCGTCCTCCCATTGAATAGCCGATCAGGGTGAGGTTTTTTCCATAGGAGCAGAGATCTGAAAGTCTGCTGGGGATTTCTTCAGGTGGGCCTAAAAATCCAGGAATGAAAATTCTCAATTGTACTGATAGTGGGTGAGGTATTTTTCGAACAGATCGGGATGGTGCTCACGCACTGCTTCATCAAGTTTCATAATCTGTTCGGGGGTCATTTTATTGGTATGAAACTGCATATCTTTACCTTGCGATTGAGCACCGCCCATCCGGCGATAATAACGAATAAGGCGATCGCGATGGTAGTCATAATCTTCCATATAACGTGCTAAATATTTGGTATCTTCGTTGAGGAAATGTAAAATTTTGCGTAGGTAGCTTTCGGGGTCTTTCATAAGGTCTTCGTAGTATACAAGAAGGCGGCTATCTTCGGGCCATTTTTCATAGGTATTTAGATTGGCAAAATAGTCGCAGTTGCCCTTAATATTCTTAAGAGTTTTATCAAAATCATGAAAATGGCGGGTAATTGCTTCGCGATAATTGCGAACGATAAGAAGCATGCGATCGCCCTCTTCCTGCTTATAGCGTGTACGAAAAAAATTGTGCGTGTGAATGAAGTGTTCAGCATTGGGATCAGCGCCAAGATCGAACCATTTCCATGTGGTTTTTTGTCCTCCGACATGCCAGGGGCGTTTTGTTAAATACTCTAAGCTGTAAAGCATGAAGTGCGTGCCCGAACGCGGCGCTGTCACCAGATAATCTTTAGCAAACAGCGCAAATGGCAAAAGAAATAATATTGCTCTCATGTATCTGAGCGTAACATTTTAATATTTAATTGACTTTCTCTTCCTCTGGCTTTTTCCATGTAAATACTGCACGGATGGCATCGAAGGTTTGTTTTAGCCAGCCTGGTTGAGGCAATTGGTCAATGATATTTAATATTTGTTCTTGAATTTGTTCTTGTTGTTTTCTCAATTGACTCAATTCTCTATTCGTTCTCGCGAAATTTTCAAGTATCACATATGACGATAACTCATGTGGCTCAAAATTACATTCGGATATGCCTATGGTATCAATTGCTCTAATGCAGGCCTCTAACTGTTCTGCATCAGTTTTTAATGCTGCTTCGTTGCCTGTTTCAAGATAAATATGTCCTGCTCTTTCGAGATTTCCTTTTTTCGTGTGTATGTTTGCGAGTTCCTGTGCCAAGTCTAAATCGATCAGTATTTCATGAAGTTGTTCTAAAAATATTTCTATTTCTTCTTCTTCACATATTTCAAGTATTGCCCGGCAGTTTTCAACAATAGAGTTGTGATAAACTTGCGCAAGTTCCGTCTCTTTTTGTTCATAGGTGAATGCGAAAACTTCTCTGCGAAAGTCTATGTGTTCAGGAAATGACTCGAATCCGAGTCGTGCAATTTCCATCGCTTCTACAGGTTGTTTTTTATCGATGTATTGACTGAAGAGAGATTGAAATAATTCTGGATAGTCGCAGTCAAAGAATACATCTCTGAAAAGCCCACCATTTGCTGTGATCAGGTTAATGTTAAAGGCATCAAGACTTTCATTTTTTACTGATGTGAACATTTCTCCAAAAAGCCTGCAAACTCTTTCACGTGCTTCAGGTACAACCTTCCTCTCATCAAGCCATTTGACTTGATCTAGAAGATAGGGGACTTCTTCGGTGTTTTTTGTTTCGAAAATCAGTTTTGCTGTTTGGAGTCGGTAAGGAACGTGATTAGGAAAACGTTCGATTGCGACTTTTGCAAGTGCAATGGTTTCAGGATATTCTTCTTTTTCATGATGATGGTAAATCCATCCTTGATAGAGTCGGCGTAATGCATTTTCTTCAAGAAATGTTGAAAATGGTTCGTGGTTACCTGAAATTAGGTCGCGGAAAAAAGGTTTTTCGGGGTGATCGGCAAGTTCAAAATTGATATCTGCACGGAGTGCAGTAACACTTCTGGATTTGTTCTCTTCTGTGAGATTTTCATTGCCCCAGGAAATCTCTCTTAAGATTGTTTCTGTTTTTAGAGGGTCATGTAGGTGTAGTAAAAAGTACAAATATTTGAGATGCATTTCAGCATTATTAGGAAAACGTGAAAGAGCTTGTTCATAGATTTCCACTGCTTTTTCTATATCTTCACGTTCTTCACATGCTTCCATCCATTTTTTGTAGGTATTTATAATGCGCTCGTCACGCACTGCGTCTGGAGAAAATTCTTCACATACAATTAAATGTTCAAAGTCATCATCAGCCTTTCTTTTTGCGGCTCGTGTAAAGTAGTGTCGTGCTTCTTCATGACGATTTTTTCTCATCAGTTTTTCGCCTGCTGCGATACTCAAATGATTCTCTGATTCGGGACCGAGATCGCCTAGCTTCTCCTTTAGGTTGATGAGGATGATTTCGATAAGGGGATTATGAGGTTCTTTTTCGTTTGCATGGGCAAGGAATTTTGCATAGTTTACGGGGTCGTTTTTTTCGGCAAAGTGCACTAAGGCGAGTAAGTAGACCCAAAATTTACTTTTTTCTTTTTCATAGAAATTAGCCAAACTTTCATAATGATCGGGATTGTCTGGATCGCAACAGATTGTTTTTCGTATTACTTCTACACGCTCTTTCGGTCGGGACTCTAAAGAAAGTGCTGCAGTTTGGTAGTAGCCAACAGCATGTCGATCGTTGCCTTGTGAGTGTAGGAAGTCTGCATAAAGGAGAACGGCTTTTGTTGACCTGCAAAATTCTTGAGATTTTGAAAGAGCGTTTCCTGCTTCAACAAAATTTTCCTCTTTATAATAGAGAACAGCGAGATAAAGAAGGGCAAGCTCTTTTTCATGTTTTGTTCCTTGATTTTCAAAAAATGCACATACTTTTTTGTAGTCATCTGCATTTTTTGTATAACAAAGCGCTTGTTCAAATGACTCAATTGCTGATTGCTGCTTATTCTTTCTAGCATATCCACTTGCAGTGGTCAGAAGGGATTTTGCCATTTCTGGGTCATCATCTATATCATTATTAATTGCTGGTGCTGGAACATTTTGACACCTCTCTTTTTCTGCAAGCTCATGCATTCTGAATTGCATAGTCGCAAAAATATCGTTAAATCGCGCTTTTTCATGCGAATCCCGTTTGCGATGAACCACAGTATGAGAATCATTAATTGAAGGCAGTCTACTTGCTGATCTGTGAATTTGATTATCTACAGTTTTGCACTCACCGGTTTCTAAATCCCACACAATTAATTGATCTGTATGAGAGTTTTGTTGTGGCAATATTAAGTGGGGAAACTGTAGCCCAAGATGAATTCTGGTGTAGGGATGAGCCTCGTCAAGTGTATATGTGTGCATAGAACCTCCTTAAAAATGAGTAGATTAGATTGGAATTTACTACTCTTTAAGGAATCTATGCAAGATCTTTTTCAAAAAGAAGGGTTTTTTCTTCAGAATCTGCGAAATTGGAGGTGAATCCGCGCTTATTTAACATCGCGATGAGTCCTTTGTTTTCATGAAGAACTTGTGCTTTGAGTGTTTTGATGCCTTCGCGTTTTGCGAGGTCGAGTGTGAAATCAAGAAGGGTGGAGCCGAGGCCTTTGCCTTGAAAATCATCTTGGATGATGAGTTTGAAATGGGCGGCATTTGTTCCGGGCCAGCGGGTTAGTCGAAGAACGGCAACGATGCTGTTTTCATGTTCTGCAACTATGGCTATTTCTTGTTCGTAGTCGGAGGAGCAGATGTGAATCAGGCGATCGTGGGCGATGCGCTCTTCCAAGGATAGAAATTGAAAGTAGCGGCTGCGAACGGAATCTTCAGAGAGTTTCTGATGAAAATTATTGATGGCAGGCTCATCTTCGGGGCGGATGGGGCGCAGGAGGATTGCTGTTTTGTCTTTTAAGGCGGTCTCTTGGATGTATTCTACAGGGTAGGGACGGATAGAGAGTGTGGAGAGTTTTTTTGTGCCTGGGGGGTGCAGGATCACGCGCGCGTCTAAAGCGATGATTTCACTTTCATTGGCAAGGAGGGGGTTGATGTCGCATTCTTTGATGTGCGGTTGTTCGGCGATCATGCGCGAAAAACTGACAAGTAGTGTTTCCAGGTCGTTCATATTGACGCTGCCGCGTCCGCGCACGCCTTGCAATGCGGTATAAATTTTTGTCTCTTCCATCATGCGACGCGCGAGCGTTGCATTTAGCGGGGGAAGGGCGAGTGTGGAATCTTTAAAAACTTCAACGAGCTGTCCGCCAGAACCAAAAAGGAGCACGGGTCCAAATTGCTCATCCATTGTGCTGCCAAGGATGATTTCATAGCCTTCGAGTTTGACCATGCGCTGGATTGTCACGCCTTGAAAATGCTCGGCACCTTTGAGTTTTGTCACGGACGATTGGATGGAATTAAAGGCGTCGATGACTTCCTGAGCGCTATTTAAATTAAGAAGTACGCCTCCGACATCGGTTTTATGTGTGATGGTTTCAGAGTGCAGTTTCGCAACGACAGGATAGGTGAGTTTGTCTGCTGCATTTTTTGCCTCGTTGCTGCTAACGCAAATAATCGTTTCCACAACGGGTATGCCGTAAGCTTTGAGCAGGTCTTTGGATTCCATTTCAGTCAGAAGATCGCGTCCTTCTGAGAGGGCTTTCT
Organism: Chlamydiota bacterium; assembly: GCA_021772235.1. Lineage (GTDB taxonomy): Bacteria > Chlamydiota > Chlamydiia > Chlamydiales > JAJFMI01 > Algichlamydia. The sequence goes on along the minus strand of JAJFMI010000012.1, from coordinate 322 downwards.
GAATGATCTCATCGACGATGGCGGGTTTTTCTGTGACGCTATCGCGGATAGGGGGTGTTTCATAAAGCGCTTTGAGTTCGTAGGAGTGTTTCCACATTTTCGCAAATGTTTTGGCTGCCTCATCGGGATAGGGAAAGCAGGGTATACCGTGTTCTTTTAAAACCTGCGCCCCTTTTTCTACGCTCGCGCCGCCCATCCAACTGGCAAGCAGAGGCTTGCCAGGAATGTTTGCGTGAGGTTTAAGTTCTTTTGCCGTTTTTTCTGGTTCGGTCATATCTTGTGGCGAAAGGACGACGAGAAGCCCATCTGTGTGGGGGTCTTT
>JAJFMI010000110.1 GCA_021772235.1 Chlamydiota bacterium | reverse complement strand
AGATAATCGCGCGCGCCCTCTGGAGTGGAGCGCCCTAAAATCGGCGTTGTGATTTCCAGAAATCCTTTTTTGTCGAGATACGTGCGCGCCGCTAGCATTGCTAAATGGCGGCGTTCTAAATTTGCTCCTAGCTCGCCGCGGCGCATATCGAGGTAGCGGTAGCGCAGGCGCGTCTCTTCATGTGTTTCGGTGCCATCATCAGCAACGGCAATTGGCGGAGTTTTTGCTTCAGAGAGCAGCGTGAATTCCTCGACATCGATTTCAATATCGCCGGTTAGCATCTGCGAATTCTGCATACCTTCTTTTCGCGAAATCACACTGCCTGTAACGGCAATGACCCATTCCATGCGCAATTTTCCAGCAGCAGCATGAGCGCCGGGGGAGCGTTCGGGATCGATTACAAGTTGTGTCAAGCCGTAGCGATCGCGCAGATCGAGAAAAATCAAGCCGCCATGATCGCGACGTTTGTGGACCCAGCCACAAAGTGTTACTTTTTGCCCTTCATCTGTGCTTCTTAATTCTCCGCAAGTATGCGTTCTTCTGTAGTGACTCACAATTTCCCCTTCATCATTTCAACAAGTTTATCTAGCGCGATTTCTTCACTTTCGCGTGAGTGCAAATCTTTCACCTGTGCAACACCTTTTTGCAACTCTTCTTCACCAACAATTACAGCAAAGCGCGCGCCACGATCACTCGCCTGCCCAACAGCTTTGCCGAGTTTCTTTGAAACCCCACAAATTTCAGTCGCAATTTTTTCACGGCGCAAAGCAAAGGCAAGAGGAAAAAGTTTTTCCCGCGCGCTTTCCGTCATAGGAATGATATAACAGGAGGGATGGGGCGCTTCTGGAAAATGCGCATTTTGCCCATCCATTGTATTTAAGATGCGCTCAATGCCGGTAGCAAACCCCATGCCGGGAAGATCTTTTCCGCCGAGCTCGCGCATCAAACCGTCGTAACGGCCGCCTGCACCAATACTATTTTGTGCACCCAAAACATTAGATGTGACCTCAAAAACCGTCTCTGTATAATAGTCCAAGCCACGAACTAAATTGGGAGTGACTACATAAGAAATATCCAACTTATCTAACCATTTTAAGACGCGATCAAAATGCGCCTTGCTCTTTTCGCTTAAGAAATCGGTGATGGAGGGCGCACTTTTTAAAAGTTCTTGTTCTTTTGCGTTTTTTGTGTCGAGAATGCGCAGAGGGTTGTTTTCAAAACGTGCCTGACTCTCTTCTGAAAGCGTAGAAAGGTGCGGTTGCAAAAACTCTTTTAGTGCGGTTACATATTTGGCGCGGGATTCTTTGTCACCAATCGAATTAATCAAGAGGGTGAGTTCTTGAATTCCTAGGCGACGATAAATTTCCATAATCAGATCGATCACTTCCACATCTTGTTCAGGTGTAGGATCTCCGACTGCTTCAACGCCATACTGGTGAAACTGGCGAAAGCGTCCCGCTTGTGGGCGATCGTAGCGAAAATACGGACCGATATAAAAATACTTACCGGCATCTTGCATTTGATTGTCAACGAGTGCGCGAATCACAGGCGCCGTTCCTTCCGGACGCAAACTCATTAAGCGCTTAGCTTTATCCTCAAAGGTATACATCTCTTTAGAAACAATATCAGAATTTTCACCACTGCTACGTGTAAACAATTCTGTACGCTCAAAAATAGGCGTACGAATTTCTTGAAATCCGTAATCCAAAGAAGTCTTTCGCAAAACTTCTTCTAGATAGGTGTAGCGATGAACAAGCCGCCACTTTGTATCGGGTCGAATTGCCTCGGGCAAAATGTCAAAAGTCCCTTTAGGAGCCGAATATTTCATAAGATTATTGTACAAGAATAAGGAAATCATTGCTAGACTGGCGGTCAAAAGGAGGATAATCGATGCGTATAAAGATGTTTTTTTTCTTACTGTTGCCCTTTTTGGTTTTTGGCGGGGATTGTAAATTTAAGCCGGGAGAACGGTATATTTTTGACGCTATTTATTCCATTTCTAAAGAGAATAAATTTTGCTATTCCATGATTTATGACGTTCTTTCCGTTGATGAAAAGGGTGTTGCCCTTGTTTCATGCAGCTGTGAAGGGCAAATTCCTCCTTTTTGTGTTGGCTGGGATTATAACGTATTCATTTCTTCTGAGGGAAAAATCTCTTCGCAGGATTATTCCTTTTGTCGTGGTGCGACCTGTAAACGAGAGGTGAATCAAGCAAAACTGTGTTTCTTTCCTTTTGAGTACTATTATGATCAGGGGCTTGATGAATTTAGTATGCAGATAGTTGATTTTGATAAAAATATTATGCGTTACACCTTTGTTTTTCAGAATGGAAATTGTCTGCCTCAATATACTCATCATGTAGTTCTTGAAGACTTTGTTCAGGGAGTTTCGCTGCAGCTAAAATGTTGGAAAAATAAGTTTCTCTATTTTGAGCTTAACAGACGGGCTCAGTAGAGCGGTGCGGTAATCAAGGAGAAGTTATGGCAACAGAATGTGTATATGGAAGGTGTAAGCCAAATGTGATTTTTTGTGGGGGAATGTTTTCTAGTGGAATCCACTTTGATGATACCAAGCACTCCGAAATAGAAATTTTTGAAAACCCTATTTTTTCATCATTTCAGGATTTATATTACAAAAAAGAAGTAGCTAAAAAATTACAAAAAATAATTCAGGATAAAATCTCTATTCATGAAAATTGTGATGGGGAACGGGAGTTTCATGTTCATGTTCTTGCGCACAGTTATGGTGGGGTAATTGCAGATGCGGCTCTTGGGCTTTTGGGTAAGAAATCTCGAAAGAAAATTTCTGTTATCACATTTGGCTCAATGAAAATCATTGAAAACAGGATGGCAGGTAGTGTAGTTAACTACTTAAATGAAGGTGATGAGATTGCTCATATTCTTAATTCTGATAAATACGCAGGCTCATTTCCCGATGAGTACAAGGAAGTTGTTTTACGAATATCCAGTGTGTTTCGTGCAATTACTTTCCCTTTAGATGATCGATCTTTAGTTAGACGAGGAAAACGTATGGAAAAAGCTTTTTCCAACCATCAAACAAGAGGGATTTTTGTGGTGGAACAATTTATCTCACAATGCGCAGAGAAGGTTTTTGGCTCGGAATGGCGCAATAGAACAAAAGAATTTCTCGCTTTGTACAGATTGTTTTCTGGTGAAAAAACACCACTTCAAGATCGCATTCTTTCGATCGTAAATAGACCTTTTCTCGAATACTCTCCCACAGACGATAGTTTAATCGAGTACCAGTTTAGTTCAAAAAATGGTGCGCCTGCTGACCCTCAAGACTATAAAATTGCGATTGTCTGCACGAATTTTTTCAGAGAGAATGACTCTTCAGTTTCGATAGTCGAGCACCTGTTCTCATTTTACAAACCTTTAATAGATAATTGTATTCAAAAAATTGAAGGTGTCAAAACTCAACAACCAATCGAGCGTCAAGAAGAGTGTGCAATTTTATAAACTTGCATGTTATAAAATCGGATCAATCAGAGTAATCCACTGTTGCAGCTCACAATTTTCGGAGTCGGCTTGCGCTTGTTTGTGCAGAGCTTTTAGCATTTCGAGAAATGGAAAGGGGAACCAGCTCATGCCGGCGTGTTTTACTAAGTAAAAGTGGAAGGAGTGTAGAGCGTCTTTTGGGTAATCTTCAAAGGCGTATTGCAGTTTAGCAACTGTTTCTAGAAGCTTTGGTTCGATGAGGGCGCCTGTTTCAGTAAGCTGATGGAGTTCGTCCCAGGTGGAGGAGAGTTTTTCGATGAAAAGGGGATTTTCTGATTCGTCACGAGCGTGAAGCTGGCTGAGGTATTTTTTCAATTTGCGCAAGTCATCGCGGATCGC
>JAJFMI010000109.1 GCA_021772235.1 Chlamydiota bacterium | reverse complement strand
CGGAAAGATTCACCGACGTTTGGTCGTTGGTTTGCGGTCTTTTTAGATGATGTAGAGCATAAATCGCTTTTTATTCCTTCTGGTTTTGCGCATGGTTATTGTGTTTTGAGCGATGAAGCGATTGTGACTTACAAGGTGAGTAATTATTACGATCCCAAAGAGGAGCGCGGCTTTCGCTATGATGATCCTGAGGTTGCTATTAGCTGGCCGATTGCACATGTGGTTGTCTCTGATCGCGATCTTGCCTCTCCCTCACTGAGAAAAGTTTTGGGATGAAGGTTTGGCTCGTTGGAAAGTCAGGTATGCTCTGCAAGAGTTTTGAAAGGCTTTTGCTTGAGCGTGGTATCGACTTTTTCGTAACGGATGAGCGGCAGGTAGATATTTGTGACAGAAGAGCTGTTGCAAATGTGAGTGGCTATTCACATATTGTGAATTGTGCGGCTTACACCAATGTGGATGGTGCAGAAAAAGAGATCACGCGTGCGTTTTCTGTGAATCGCGATGGCGTGCAAAATTTAGCAGAGGCGGCTAAGAAAAAGGGGGCAAAATTGGTCCATTTTTCTACTGACTTTGTCTTCGATGGAACAAAAAATGTTCCTTATGTAGAAGAGGATAGACCCAACCCTCTCTCTGTTTATGGGAAAAGTAAATATGAGGGTGAGAGGTGTGTGTGGGACGCTTCTGAAAAAAATTTGGTCATTCGCACTTCTTGGCTTTTTGGCGATGGCCGATCAAATTTTGTAAAGACAATGGTGGGATTATTACGGGATGGAAAAAGCTTAAATGTTGTGTCTGATCAGGTGGGGTGTCCAACATGCTCCGATGATTTGGCCTTAGCTACGTTAGATTTGCTTGAGTGTGAAGGTCTTTTTCACTATTCCGGCGTGGGTGAGTTGAGTTGGTATGAGTTTGCACAAGAAATCGCAAGCTGTTTACCAAAGAGCGATTCACAGATTCAGCCTATTTTAGCAGATGCATATAAGAGTTTGGCACCAAGGCCAGCCTATTCCGTTTTATCGACAAAAAAAGCACTAAAATACACTATAGTGCGCAATTGGAAAAAGGGGCTTGAGGATTATGTCCAGAGAATTATTTAATGCAAAAATTTTAGTAACAGGCGGTTTGGGCTTTATGGGCTCTGCATTTATCCGCTATTTAATCCAAAATCCAAACTTCACTGGTCGGGTTATTAATCTTGATGTCATGAGCTACGCAGCTGATGAGAAAAATTTAGAAGGTATTGAAGAGGGAGAGCGCTACCGTTTTGTTCAGGGCGATATTCAAGATGAATATCTGCTTTTTACACTTTTTCGTGAGGAGCAATTTGATATGATTGTGCACTTTGCTGCAGAGAGTCATGTCGATCGTAGCATCGAGGGGCCGAAAGACTTTTTAATGACAAATGTCATTGGGACCTCGTGTCTACTTGAGCTCGTGCGACGTCATCCCAAAATTCATTTTCATCACATTTCTACAGATGAAGTCTACGGCGCTCTGGGTCATGAAGGGGTCTTTACAGAAGAATCGCCTTATCGCCCGAATTCTCCCTACAGCGCTTCAAAGGCTGCTTCTGATCATTTGGTGCGCAGTTATATTATGACTTATGGGATTTCTGCTACGATTTCTCACAGTTCGAATAATTTTGGGCCAGGTCAACATGAAGAAAAACTTATTCCTCAGATGATCAAGCGCTTGCTTCATGGTGAGCCGCTTACTTTGTATGGTAATGGCGAAAATGTGCGCGACTGGGTTTTTGTTGATGATCACGCAAAAGCTGTCTCTGCCATTATTGAAAAGGGAAATCCAGGCGAAGTATACAATGTAGGGGGAGAAAATGAGTGGATGAATCGCGATTTGATTCATTTGCTTGTTGAGCTTTTTGGTGAGGTGAGTGGGAATAAAACGTCTGCGCGCATTATCTATGTGAAAGATCGACCTGGTCACGATTTTCGCTATGCCATTGACCCAAGTAAAATCTTTTCTTTAGGCTGGCGTCCTGAAAAAACTTTTCGCGAGGGGTTAAAAGAGACGATTCTCTGGTGGGAGAGTCGACTTACGGCCCCTGTTGAGTTATAATGAATTCCATGCGAAAGGTATGTGTCATTCCAGCAAGACTTGCGTCTACGCGGTTTCCCAAGAAAATTCTTGCTGAGTTGCAGGGAAAATCTCTTCTGCAATGGACCTATGAAGCGGCAAAAAAATGCTCCTTCGATGAGATTGTCGTTGCTGTTGACGCGAAGGAGACGCTCGCGCTCGCGGAATCTTTTGGTGCAAAGGCGATTCTCACATGCAAAAACTGCCCGAGCGGTACGATGCGCCTTGTTGAGCTTGTTGAAAAGGGCTTGATTCAAGGCGATGTTTTTATCAATTGGCAGGCAGATGAGCCTTTGATCACCCCAAAAATGATTGAAGAGTTACTTGTTGGACCGGGTGATGTCTGGACATTGAAAAAAAGAATCACAAAAAAAGAGCAAATACTCGATCCAAACAATGTAAAGGTTGTTATTGACCGTAATAACTACGCGCTTTACTTCTCTCGCTGTCCCATTCCGCATAATGGAAGTGTTTTTTATAAACATTTGGGCATCTATGCGTTTACCAAAGAGGCGTTGCAAAAAATCGCGCATTTTCCTTCATCAATGCTTGAAAAAGCGGAACATCTTGAGCAATTGCGTTTTTTGGAAAATGGCATCAAAATCCGCGTAAACTCCACCGATGGTGAAGCTCTTGGGGTAGATACAAAAAAAGACTTTGATCAGCTAGAGCACCTGATCAACGCTACTCTTGGTTGACTTCGATTAGCTTAAAGGTGTAAAATAATAGTACTTTTTTATGACTACACAAGACTTATTAGACGAAAGGGCCGACTACAAGTACGGCTTTGTAACCGATATCGAATCTGAGACTTTTGAGAAGGGGTTGAATGAGGATATTGTACGTGCGATTTCTCAAAAAAAGAATGAGCCAAAGTTTCTTTTGGATTTTCGATTAAAGGCCTTTCGAAAGTGGCAGTCGATGAAAGAACCGACGTGGGCCAACTTAAATATTGCGCCTCTTGATTTTCAAAATATTCGCTACTTTTCTGAGCCAAAAACCAAACAACAACTCTCTAGTTTAGATGAGGTTGATCCAGAGCTTTTGCGCACGTTTGAAAAATTAGGGATCCCTCTTGATGAACAGAAGCGGCTGGCTAATGTAGCTGTCGATGTAGTTTTTGATTCTGTCTCTTTAGGAACGACGTTTCGTAAAACCTTAGAAGATGCAGGTGTCGTGCTTTGCTCAATGAGTGAGGCGGTGCAGAAGTATCCAGAGATTGTTGAAGAGCATTTAGGATCCGTTGTTCCGATTAGTGATAACTTTTTTGCAGCGTTAAATTCCGCCGTCTTTTCAGACGGTTCTTTTGTTTATGTTCCTAAAGGCGTTCGCTCTCCAATGGAGCTTTCCACTTATTTCCGCATTAATGAGAGAGAAACGGGGCAGTTTGAGCGCACGCTCATTGTTGCGGAAGAAGGCTCTTATGTGAGTTATTTGGAAGGATGTACAGCGCCAGCCTACGATGAGAATCAATTGCACGCAGCTGTTGTTGAACTGGTCGCAAAAAAGAAGGCTGAAATCAAATATTCTACTGTACAGAACTGGTACTCAGGCGATCCAAAAACGGGCAAAGGTGGCATTTACAACTTTGTGACAAAGCGCGGGCGCTGCCAGGGCTTTCGTTCGAAAATTTCATGGACACAGGTTGAAGCAGGTGCTGCAATTACTTGGAAATATCCAAGCTGTATTTTACAGGGCGATGAATCTGTCGGGGAGTTTTATTCTGTCGCTTTGACAAGTGGCAAAATGCAAGCGGATACGGGCACAAAAATGTATCACGTTGGCAAAAAGACGAAATCGACGATTATCT
>JAJFMI010000108.1 GCA_021772235.1 Chlamydiota bacterium | reverse complement strand
ACCCAACCACATACTTATAGAGGAGATTCGTAAACTCTTTCCTCTTGCCAAACGCGACCGCCGCAAAAGCAAGCTCCCGAAAAACACCATTACCGTGCTAAAAAAACTATTAGATCGCGTTCAAGCTGGAGAATTCGCGCCATCGCAAAATGAGCGCAATGATCTCAACCTTCTTCTCACTCAACTCATGAACTTGACGAACAAAATGTAAAGCTGTTTGACATTGCAAAATCAATCGCTTCTTTTGTTTCAGTTGACGGCTCCATTAGCGGAAGCCGAAGATTGGCATTACACAAACCCACCTTACTCATTGCATATTTGATGCATTGTGGATTCGTTTCTAAAGATAGGGCGCTTAACAACAAATCAAATCGCTCAAACCCCTCACCAGAAGTAACCGCTTGTGCCCACTCTTTTGGGAAAAGATTCGCCACAACCGAGACAACGCCTTTTCCACCAGCCCGCATCACGTTTTTTGCAGCACTATCATCGCCAGCAAAGTAATCGGTCTTCAACTTAAGAGCCCAATCCAGATTGTTTGTTGCATCTTTCAAAGCAACAACATTGGGAATACGCAAAACGGTCTCAACACAACCTTGAGATAGCACCAAACCAGTGCGCGGAGGGTTGTAATAGAACATAATAGGTAAATGAGATTTAGCAACTTCTCCCAAGTGAGCAACCACGCCATCTTCAGTAGGATTTACATAGAAAGGGGTGATTACAAGCAAACCACTTGCTCCTAATTTTTTAGCAACAAGAGCATTTTGTAAACTAAATTGCGTTGAAGCAACACCAACATTTACAATTACGGGAATTCCTCCTGCAACCTCATCAACAATGGTGGTAATAATGTGATTTTTTTCCTGATCAGAAAGAAGAAGATGCTCACCCGTTGTTCCCAGGGCGACAATACCACTTGTACTGCTTTCGATTTGAAGACGCACAAGCTTACGAAGAGCAGAGTAATCAACTTCTAAATTGGTTTTATACGGAGTGACAAGAGCGACAAGGGAGCTGTTAAACATAGCTCCATTCTATATCAACTGACCTTACTTAGAAAACGCTCTTTTGTAGCGCGCATTTTAAAGTGGTTTTTCCAGTCATGAACCTGCTCAAGAAAATCTTTCATTTCATCGCGAATATAGGTAAACATCAAGCTTGGGGAAAGAGTTCGTTTGTAGAAGAGGTCTCCAGTAGCATGATCCATGTAAATCTCATCCTTATTTTTTTCCCACTGCAGTCTTCCTGTTGAAGACAAGCTTTCGGAAATATAGCTCGGAACAGAGGTGCTACCCGTGACAATTTTTGTAACAAGAGTAAGGTTTTTTTTAGCCAACTGTACTTCAATTAACTGGTCCTGCAAAAAAAGTTTTGCAACCCTATTCTCATAAAGTCGGCAGACAATATCTAAAAAATCTTTGTATGTCATTGTGTTTGTTTTTTCTTTTGTTGTGCTAAACAGCTTATCACAACAAAACAATAGTTTCAATTACAAAGACCAATCTATTGGTTTTTTACCCCAATTAATTAAATGATTATTAGCTTTAGAAAATGGTTTAGTTCCATAAAAACCGGTATGTGCAGAAAAAGGGGAGGGGTGAGGGGAGCAGAGCATTGCATGCCTGCTATCAAGGACAATTTTTTCATATTTTTCTTTTGCAGAACGCCCCCAGAGAACAAACACGATAGGGTCCTCTCTTTGACAAAGCTTTTCTACAACACTGTCTGTAAATTTTTCCCAGCCTCTGCCGTAATGCGATTTGGGCTCACCCGCCCGCACCGTCAAAGTGGCATTTAACATTAACACGCCCTGTTTAGCCCATTTTACCAGGTGGCCGTGATCTGGAGCCTTAATTCCCAAATCACTTTCAAGTTCTTTGTATATGTTCCGTAAGCTTGGTGGCAGCGCCACCCCAGGTTTTACGCTAAAAGAGAGACCGTGCGCCTGATTTGGCCCGTGGTAAGGATCTTGCCCCATAATGACCACCTTCACATCCTCATATGAGGTATAGCCAAAGGCGCTAAAAACATCCTTTTCTTCTGGATAAACGGTGCCCTTTTGTCGCTCTAAATCGATGAAGCTTTTTAGCTCCGCAACGTAGGGTTTTGCAATTTCATCTTTTAGCTTTTCATGCCAATTCTTTGTCAATTTCATGCCACCAATCTATCACACAAACAACTTTTTGCAAACTTGACATAGACATCTTTTCTCGCTAACATATCACTTACAAAAGGACTTAACCAATGAAAGATCTCGCAGAAAACAATCTCGTACGCTTCAAAAATGTTTCCCGTAAAAAATCGGAAACTACAGCCAACTTTTCCGTTAAAGGGCTCCGTGCCGGAGTGAGCTTTACAGCCTCTATCGCGGTCGATCTTTCTGCTGCTGATATGGATCCCAGCGAAACTTTAGAAAAAATCATCGAAGAGTGCGCGCGCATCGGCGTGAAAGAGTTTAAGAATGCGGAATTTCAGTTCGAAGGGCTGCAGTCTATTTAATTCATATCTGGGTGTAGCGCAGCTTGGCCAGCGCACTAGCATGGGGTGTTAGGGGTCGGAGGTTCGAATCCTCTCATCCAGATAGTCTTTATTTACATTACTCTTAAGACCATTCTTCTCAGTCGGGGCCTCCGCCCCCGCTGCCCTCTCGTCTCCTTCTCGCTTCGCCAAATCAAATTCCGGCCGCCACGCCGTATCATATATACTATCGCGGCGGCCAGAATTCGATTTTGCTTTGCGATAAGAACCCGTTACTCCGCTTCGCGCGCCAACAAAAAATAGCCGCGCGCAGAATGCGCGCACGTAGGACTTAAATTGGCTATGAAAAATCGTAGCGCAGGTCGAGGCATCAGTGCTTTGCACGGGCCTCGCCCGAGCACACGATTTGGCAAGCCAAGGTAAGTCTCAAGGGGCAGCGGGGGCGGGTCCAACGGCCCATCCCGACTGAATATTAGTGGCTATTTTTTTTAAATGTGGGAAACTCTATCAAAACTCTGTTCATACAACTGTTCACAACTTGTCGATAAACAGTTTCTGTTGAAAAACTCTCTTTCTTGATCAGACTGTTGACATCTCATGAACAAAGCCTTTTGCTATGAAATAGGTACACTTATGAAGATTCCCACAGCACTTAAAGAAGAAGATATATTTCTATATAAGAGATGGATTCTTAATAAGGATCTTCGTAGCATGAGGTCATGAACCCTTTCTCTCCAGCTAGATTTTTCGACCTAGATGCTTTCTCCCATAAAGCTCTTTTTAATGAGTGCACATTTGTTTGGGAAGCCCTACGCAATCTTCCCTTCTATTTTGAAGAATTAGATCTAGGTAAGATAAATGGTCACATCTCTTCTCAAGCAATGATCATGCATGGCGATAAGGTTTTTGTCGGAAAGGGTACGCGTGTTGATCCTTTTGCCATGATCGAAGGTCCTGTCTGGATCGGTGAAGACTGCCAGATTCGACACGGCGCATTAATTCGGCCTTATTCGATTATTGGAAACGGCTCTGTTGTCGGTCATGGTTCTGAAGTGAAATGCTCTGTAATGATGGAGAATTCCGCTGCTCCGCATTTAAACTTCGTTGGAGACTCAGTGGTCGGGTCCGGTGTAAATATTGGCGCAGGCGCCAAATGTGGCAACCTTCGTTTGGATGGAAAAGAAGTTGTGTTGCGACATGATGGTCAGGTCTATCATACTGGTTTAAGAAAGTTCGGGGCAATTATGGGTGATGGCGTAAAATTGGGATGCAATGTGGTGACAAATCCTGGAGCGATTTTGAGAAAAAACTTTTTTGCAAAACCAAATAGCACTATTAGTGGTGTATTCTCAAGAGAATTGGAAGCTCGGGATTTTGGCAATTCCAGCGCGCCCTCTTCGCAAGATCCGAAGTAGGTCATATTCAAAAAAATATGACCGATGGAGGAGCTGAAGAAGAGGGTGATGATGGAACGGCCAAAAACCGAACTTCAAGTTTTCTTGAGAATAATTTTTGATGAGGAAAATGTCTATGCTCCTTGAATCTGTTGAAGAGGCTCTGAAATCCAGTTTAGATGGGATGAGTGAAGAACATCGACTGAAAGAGGCGTGTATTTACGCGCTTCTGTCCGGCGGAAAACGCTTGCGTCCGGTGCTCGTTTTACAAATTGCAGAGGCTGTTGGTAAAAGAAGGGTGCCGATAGATGCGGCAGTTGCTGTGGAGTTTTTTCACACGGCTTCTTTGATTGCCGATGATCTTCCTTGTATGGATAATGCGCAGTGGCGGCGGGGAAAGTTAGCTCTGCATCACGCTTATGGTGAGACGATTGCGCTTTTGGCAAGTTATGGCTTGATCACAGCGGCTTTTGAGAAAATTCACGAGGGCGCGAAGGGGTTTTCTTCTGATATTTGCGCCATGGCGGTAAAAGAGGCGGCGCGCTCGGCCGGCTTAAAGGGAGCGACGACGGGGCAATTTTATGATCTGTTTCCACCAAAAACAAGCCGGGAGCAATTGGAGCGTCTGCATCATTTGAAGACGGGAACGCTTTTTGAGACGGCGTTTATTTTTGGTCACCTTTTTGGCGGCGGGGATCCCGAGCTTGTAGAGGTAGTACGGGATTGCGCAAAGCATTTTGGTTTTGCTTTTCAGATTGCAGATGATCTTTCGGATTTTGATGAGGATGGTGCGGAAAAAAATATGGCCCGCTTCCTCGGAAAGGAGCGGGCGGAAGAACTCTTGCAAGAAGAGCTTCAGGAGTTTGAAGCGGCAGCAGCGAAGCTGCCTTATCGTTTAGACGCTTTGAGCTTGTGGAAGCGCAATTCCTAAACGCTCTTCTGTCATTTCATAAATGAGTTTTTCTAGAAGATTCGTAAGCTCGGGATTTCTTTTCAGCTCTTCACGGAATGCTTCACGTCCTTGAAAGCGCTTGTCTTTGTAGGTAAACCATGAGCCTTTTTTCTCAATAACTCCAAAGTCTACGCCAAGGTCTAGGATCGAGCCTTCACGTGAGATGCCTTCATTAAAGAGAATGTCAAATTCGGCAATACGGAACGGCGGTGCCATTTTATTTTTTACGACTTTGACTTTTACGCGGTTACCGGTATCACCAATAGAGGCGATGCGGCGGATATCCATGCGAATGGAAGAGTAAAACTTTAAGGCGCGGCCGCCTGATGTTGTCTCTGGACTCCCAAACATGACGCCAATTTTTTCGCGAATCTGGTTGATGAATACGGCGCAGGTGTTGCTGCGAGAAAGTGTTGATGTGAGCTTGCGCAATGCTTGTGACATGAGACGCGCCTGGAGGCCTACATGTGTGTCACCAATTTCTCCATCAAGTTCGTTTTTAGGAACTAAGGCTGCAACTGAGTCAATGACGATAACGTCAACGGCATCGGATCGTGCGAGCATTTCCACAATATTAAGGGCTTCTTCACCGCTGCTCGGTTGAGATATCATGAGTTCGTCGACGTTTACGCCGATTTTTGCAGCATAAGCGGGATCTAGTGCGTGTTCTGCATCAACGTAGGCGCAGATGCCTCCGCGTTTTTGTGCGCTCGCCACAATGTGCGTAGCAAGTGTAGATTTTCCAGATGATTCTGGTCCGTAAATTTCTACAATTCGTCCGCGCGGCACGCCGCCGATTCCTAATGCTAAATCGAGAGAGATAGCACCTGTGGGAATGACTTGAAAGTTGCGGTTTGCGGTATGGCTACCTAGGGTCATAATTGCCCCTTCACCAAACTGTTTTTCGATATGAGCGACGGCTGCTTCCAGCGCTTTCTTTTTTGCAGAGTTATCAGACATGGGTGTACCTCATTTTAGCTTTTATCATAACTGGCAAAGCCATATCATGCAAAGTATGGTTATATTAGCAGGCGATATTGGTGGTACTAAGACGCATCTTGCGCTTTTTGATGGTGATAAACGAGTTGTAGAAAAACGTTTTCCGAGTCGTGAGTTTGCGAGTCTTGGGGTAATTGTGCAAGAGTTTCTTGCGCAGGAAAAAGTTCAGCTCTCCGCGGCCTCTTTTGGAATTGCCGGCCCGGTTCGCGGGGGGAAATGTATAGCAACAAATCTACCGTGGATTGTTGATGGAAAGGAGATCGCAAAAAACTTAGGGGTTGAAAAAGTCGGCCTGCTCAATGATTTAGAAGCGAATGCTTATGGCATTAGTGTGTTGAGAGCTGAGGAATTTCATGTTTTAAATGAGGGCGAGGTGCAAGAGGGGAATCAGGCTCTTGTTTCTGCTGGAACAGGCCTTGGCGAGGCGGGTCTTTTTTTTGATGGAAAGCATCATACGCCTTTTGCTTGCGAAGGGGGGCATGCCGACTTCGCCCCGCGCAGTGAGGAAGAGGTGGCGCTTTTTCAATTTTTGCAAAAACGTTTTGGACACGTCTCTTATGAGCGAATTCTTTCTGGACCCGGCATGAAAAATATTTATGATTTTTTGGTAGAAACAGGACGTGGGGAGCGCGATCCAGATGTGGATTCGGGAGAGCGTTTTATTTCTCAGCAGGAAAGTTCTGTCTGTTTGCGTGCGGTTGACTGGTTTATTTCCATGTATGGTGCTGAGGCGGGAAATACCGCATTAAAGTTTATGTCTCTCGGGGGTGTTTTTATTGGTGGCGGCATTGCCCCCAAAATAGCATCGAAGATGCGCGATCATTTTATGAAAGCCTTTATCGAAAAGGGGCGTTTTGCAGAACTGCTTCTTTCCATTCCTGTGAAAATCATCCTCAATGAAGAGACGGCCCTTCTTGGGGCCCACGCCTTTGCAAAAAAATTCTAGCTAAAAAAAGAGTCTATTAATACACTCACCCTCTTCAGGGAGAGTGTCATGAGGGTTTTCTTTTTCAGTTTATGTTGCGCGGCTGTGTTTGGCGCAAGTATTGACGATCGTGTTACGCAATTAGAGCAGCAGCTTTCTACAATCTATGTTGAGAATCCCATTGGGACAAATGGAGTGACAACGGCTGAGGCAAGTCCACAACTTGTGGATGATTGCTATCATTGGTTTTTCACAATCGATGCGCTTTTTTTTCGCATGGCAATGGGCGGAACGGAGTTTGCTGCCAGTTCTAACCAGCTCGGTTTTCGAGCAGAAATGCCAACATTTCCATTAAAAGGTTCTGAAAAAGCGATGAGTTTTCAGTGGGACTGGGGGCTGCGTGTTGGCCTTGGTTACCAGTTTGAATATGATGGCTGGGATCTTTGTGCGGAGTTCACCTACTTTGATACAAATAATAGCGCGAGCTTAAGTGCTGGTAGAAATAATGCCATTATTCCACAAAAAGGATACTCTCGCATTCTATTTGTGACTCCTGGTTTTGACTTTGATTTCTCTCATGCCGCTTCGGCAAAATCTAGTTTAGATTTTGATTTCCTAAGATTGGACGTAGGGTTGGGGCGCAACTTCTATCTTTCGCGGCGCCTTTCCGTCCGTCCACACTTTGGCCCAACGGCTGCTTGGTTTGATGTTGAGCAGAAGGTTACTTATTCCGGTGGAGAAATTCCCGATGGCGGTTTAGGGGTAAATAGCATTCACATTCGTGATGAAATGGAGTTGGATTGCGTTGGTCCTAGGGTGGGGTTTGATACAGACTGGTCAATTGGAAAAGAGTTTAGCGTTTTTGCTAATGCGGCTCTCGGGATTCTTTACGGTTACTATGATATTGAGCATTTTGAAAAATTCAGCGCTAATCATGATAACCGTTTAAAAATCACAACTTCTATGCATCGTTTTCTTCCCATGGGAGAAATTCAAGCAGGTCTGGCTTGGGCGCGCTATTGGGCGGACTGCAATTATCATACAGTTGTTAGCGTTGGATTTGAGGCGCAACACTGGTGGCGGGTCAATCAATTCTTCAATATTAATGACGCATCTACTCTAAAGTGGCAGCATTATTCGGAAGATCTTATGCTTTATGGAATTGATTTGCGCTTCCGAATTGATTTTTAACTAATTCCATTTTAGCGATTTAGTCTTTTCTTTCTCATTATTATTAGTTAGTTAAATAAAAAACTTTAAAAAAATGTTTTAAAATAAATAGTTTTTTATTATACCGGTGGATAGGGACAAATATATACGCTTGCATTGGACGTTGTCCGGTAAAGGCGTAGTAAAAAAATTATCTATTTAAACCCTTGTGAGGTAAACAATGAACAATAACATGCTAAGCAAAGTCTCTTTTGGTCTTGCAGTGCTTGCTACCGCTTGCGGTTACGGTGCTATGAGTACTAATGAAAGAGTCGCTCAGCTAGAGCAAAAAATGGACTGCGTCTATATGGACGTACCATTAAGTATGTGTGGTTGCGAAGTAACTGCGCAAACTTGTGGAGCGCGTCTTGCGAATGCTCGCCCTGAAATTAAACAGAGCGGATGCTCCTGCCCAGGCTGGTTCGTATCCGTAGATGCTATTTATTGGCATCCAAAAGTAGGTGGAACTGAGTTCGCTTACACAGACAACTCTCCACAACTTCTTAGAGAGCCTATCCAAAATGCAGGCGAAGGCCTTGCAATCAGCGGTCGTGTAAAAGATATCGACTTTGATTGGGATTGGGGATTCAAAGTTGGTGCTGGATATAACTTCCAACATGATGGTTGGGATGTATTTGCACAATACACAAGACTTGATAGCGGTGATTCATCAAGCACAAGCCCGGGAAGAAACAGCATTGTTGTTCCTTTGAAAGCTTCTGCTGGAATCACAAACCCTAACGGTCAAGCAGGGAATGTTGGATCATTCTTGTTTGCACAGGGTGCTAAATCACAATTTAACGTAGATTACGATCGTATCGATTTAGAAATGGGTCGTCATTTCTTTGTTAGCCAAAAGTTGTCTCTTCGTCCTTTCATCGGCTTAACAGCTGCTTGGGTTGACTTGAGCCAAAAAACACGCTATGTAGGCGGAGTTGCTTTTGATAATAACCTTGGACTTGGTGAAAACACTGTTAAAGTGACTGATCAGTCTGATTTCAAAGGTTTGGGACCACGTATGGGTTTCAACACTAAATGGAAACTTGGTTATGACTTTAGCATCTACGGTGACTTATCACTTGCGTTCCTTTATGGACACTATGATGTTTCACACAAAGAAAGCTACAGCTTACTATCTGCAAACAGAGTTAGCTTAGATGCGGACATGAACCGTTTCACACCTAACTCAACAATTGGTCTTGGTGTTGCTTATGATACATACTTAAATGATGATCAGCAGCATATCGGAATCAAGTTTGGTTATGAGAACCACTATCTGTGGGGCGCTAACCAAATGCTAAAACCTGATGATTCAACATTCTGGCGCTATGAAAGAATTGGCGAAGATGTGAGTTTTCACGGGCTAACATTGGAAGTTCGTTTAGACTTCTAAGCTAGCTATTTAGCTGAGTACATAAGAGCTGCTGGGGTTTCCCCAGCAGCTCTTTTTTTTTGGTCTCTTGAGGCCCTCGTTGCGCTTCGCGAAAAAAAATGCATTTTTAGTTTTCAAATTAATGTGTTTTAATTATGGTCCGAATTAAGGATGAATAGGCTCTATTAATTGTGAAACGTTTTTTTTGTTTGTGTTTAGTTTTGGCTTCTTCGGGTTTTACCCTGGATGGAATGATGACGTTCGAGCAACTTGAGGCGCAAGTGCGTGAGCTGCAAGAAAAGGTCGCAAATATTACGGCTGAAACACATTTAGATACAAATGCTTTGGTTTTGAAAACAGCCAATCCCGATATTGAAGAGGGGAGTTGCTGGTTTGCCACGGCAGATATTCTGTATTGGCACCCGAAGGTTGGGGGGACAGCTTTTGCTTATTCAAATTCTGTAAGAAATGTAAATCTCCCTGTAAAGGGGCGAGCGAAAAAAATTGATTTTGATTGGGAATGGGGATTTCGTTTTGGTCTCGGTCGAAATTTTTGCCACGATCAGTGGGACGCTTATGTGAACTACACGCGTTTTCGCTCTACAGATAGCACACATACTTCTGCGGGCTTGAACTCGAATATTATTCCTTTGAAGGGAGCGGTATTGACGGACCAGGGTGTGGGAAGTGCTAAGTCTCATTTTGATTTTGACTTCGATGCGATTGATTTAGAGTTGGGTCGACATTTTTTCTTAAGTCAACGGCTCTCTCTGCGTCCATTTATTGGTTTGAAAACTGCGTGGATCGATCTGGATCAGGTGACGCGTTATACAGGCGGAGCTATCGATATTCTTACTGCAAAAATTGTAGATGGATCGGATTTTTGGGGCATAGGGCCGCGACTTGGAATGAACTCGCAGTGGAATCTATACAAAGGTTTTCGTTTTGTTGGGGATCTTTCCGGCGCAATGCTTTATGGGCATTTTGATGTCGATCGCCGCGAACACCTTACCTCTACACCTGGCCACGAGGTAAAATTGAGCGCTGATGAAAATCGCTTTTTACCTGTGTTGCAGTTGTTTTTAGGTTTCGGATATGGCACCTACTTACATTGCGGCAAGTTGTACTTCACAATTGACGCGGGTTATGAGGCGCAATACTGGTGGCGCGCCAATCAGATGTTACGCGTCTATGAGTATAATGCCTATCGCTACGCCAATATCTCTGAAGATATCTCGATGCATGGATTAACGATTAAATTGCGTCTCGAATTCTAAAATCTGAAAAACTTTCTGCGTTTGTGCAAACGGAAACTTCTTTACGGTCGATGCGAACAAGGGGATTGGTTTTTTGTATTGCTGAGAGAAAAATGTCTGCGTTTTCTTGATTGCCTAAATAGCAAATTTCGATGCTACCGTCTGAACAGTTGCAAACATACCCTTTTAATCCGAGTTTTTTTGCAGCGCGCTGTGCTGCACGGCGGAAAAAAACGCCCTGAACGCGCCCCCAGGCGCGGATGTGAATTTCATCCATATACGTTTATGACTTCCCTTGCTTCTTCAAGGGAGCCGATGCGGCTGAGTTTTTCGCGCAAAACCTTACTCCCTTCACTCTTCTTTAAATACCAGCAGCTAATTCGACGCAAGTCTAGAAGTGCGCGTCTCTGTGGTTGGTAGGCAAGAATTTTTTCCAAATGGTCGAGCAGGGTTTCTTTAATCTGCTCATTCGATTTTGGGGGAGGGGTGTTGCCTTCGAGAGTTTCGACGATATCTTGAAAAATCCAAGGCGCACCGAGTGTGCCGCGCGAAATCAAAATGCCATCGCAATTGGTCTGCTCAAAAATGGAGAGCGCGCTTGCGCCATCAAAGATATCGCCATTTCCGATGACGAGAATCTCTTTGGCCACCTCTTTGGACTCCTTGATTGGCGACCAGTCTGCAAAGCCCTTGTAGCCCTGCTGACGCGTGCGTCCATGAATCGTAATCATTTTCGCGCCCGCTTGTTCAGCGATCTTCGTGATTTCTGGAGCAATGATGTTTTTGTCATCCCATCCCATGCGGATTTTTACCGTCACGGGAATCTTCACCGCATTGACCATTTCTGAGAGGATCTCACCCAGTTTTTCTGGAGTTTTGAGAAGACCAGAACCGCTGCCATCTTTTGTCACTTTATCAACAGGACAGCCGCAATTGAGGTCGATCAGATCAAAGCCGAGTTCTTCAATTTGCCGCGCGGCTTGACCCGCAATTTTTGGATTGGCGCCAACGATTTGCGCGCCAATCGGATGCATGCCCGCTTCATAATCGAGAATGCGATAGGTGCCGGGATCGAAGCGAATGAGCGCTTCCATTTTTACCATTTCTGTGAAGAAAATCCCCGGACGGTAGCGCAATGCCATCTGGCGATAAGGAAGGTCGGAACAACCCGCAAGGGGCGCATAAAAAATATTGGAATTTAGCTTAAGCGATCCAATCTGCAGGGGTCGAAAAAAATTTTTCACAAAAATAGACTTATTAACAATCTCATTACTAGAGATTTTATAATATAAAGGGCAAAGAAAGCAACAATTGGACTAATATCCATCACGCCCCCAATGGGCGGAATGAACCGTCGGAAGAAATTGAGATAGGGATCAGTGTAAAAAGCGATAAAATGCATAAACTTTGTATTTTGCAACGGGGGGATCCAGCTCCCGAGCACGCGCAAAATCAATAAAAGAATATAGGCCGAAAAGAGATAGTTAACTGCGACAATCACATGATACATATCCACACTATAGCAGATGCAATTTATTGAATGAATCACTATAATGATCAGGTAATGGAACCGCGTGCGCTAAAAAAACCGATCGTTGCTTTGCACCAAGAGGGGGAGACCTTAGAGGTTACTCGTTTTGATAATGGAGCGCTCATCTCGGAAAAAATTTCAGGAGAGAGAGCATTGCAACGAATCGCACTCGATCATCTGACAAAAGAGGCGACGATAGTCACCGGTCTTAGCGGAAGAGAGCTCCTTTTTCGTAGGCTCGAAATCCCATTAAAAGAAAAACGCGCCATATTAAAGGCGCTTCCATTTCAGCTGGAAAGTTTGATTCCTTATCCTGTAGAGCAATCGATTATTCTTCCGCAAATTGGCAAAAAAGGAAAAGTTAAAGTTTTTGCTACTCAGAAAAAGAGTTTGCAAGAACATCTGCGTTTTTGGAAGTGCAGACTGGTAGAGCCAGAATTTATTTCAGCACATTTTCAGGCGCTATGGCGTTATGCAATACATGTGGGTAAGAAAAACATAGCACTTCTGCACTTGGGAGAAAAAGAGAGCTCCCTTCTTTTAATTCGTGAGGGAGAGTTGCAATCGGCGATCTCACTTGCTTTTGGCGCTACTGGACAAGAGCAACAGATCAAGCGTGAGCTCTTTCGAGCATTAAAGTTTTTAGGCGAAGATTTGCCGCCCTTTTTGCTTACTGGCAGGAAGAGTGATAAAGTGTGCGAGATTTTGCAACACGACTCATCAGATGTAGAGCCGTTTGCATTAACAGTAGGGCTCGCGTTTGATGCGAGCGCACAAGACCAAGAGACTTTGCAGTTTCAGAGACCGGCGTCGCATCTTGTGAAATTGAGAAAACGCTTTTTTCTCTGCAGCACTCTTGTGTTGCTCTATTTGATGGTTTTCTCATTTGTGGGGCGGGGGATCATTCGTAGCAAAGAGCAGGCACTGCAAAATCGTGAACAGGAACTAGGGCTCTTCTGCAAAAAAGAGTTGGGTGTGACGCCACTGCAACTTGGAAAAGTCAAAGTTGGATCAGCACTTGAAAAGGAAGGGCCGCAACTCTCTCAATTTTTAAGCTATCTTTCGCAGCAAGAGGGGATTGTAATCAATCGCGTGCACTACCGGCTAGAAAGTTATCCAAACGTAGAAAAGCCAACGACACCTTATGAGGTGCAAGTTGATCTAGAATTTTCTGCCAAATCCTCGGAATTGGCAAATCGGTTTTATGAAAAAATCCGTAAACAACAAAAAAAGGTGAAGTGGCAACGCCATGAAAATGGGTATCAAATTACATTTAGCTACGCATAAGCTCTCCTCCTGGGTGTTGCTTCTAGCTTGCGCAGGTTTGTCTATCGGTCTCTCGTTTTTCTTTTTTCAGATAAGCGCTACCCGATTAGCGCAGGAAGAAGAGCGCATTGCACATCTTGAAGCGCGCGTAAATGCTACCATTTTGCGCCATCGCAACCACCAAACACATGTAGAAAAATTTGCACTCGCTGACCACCAATATGTAAGCCGTTATTTGGAAAAAATGCCTTTTTTAGAAGAGGAGCGTAAAACATTAAAAGTGATTGCCACACAACCAGCATTCACTCGTGGAGTAAAATTGCATTCTGTAGAAAAAAATCGTCTAGCGTTTGCAGAGACCCAAAGACGAAATAAATCGGGAAACGAAGAGATTGAGTTTATACAAATGCACCCCGTGCAGATGAGCCTTACAGACTTAAAAAACTTTTTACAAGCTGTTGAAGGAGCAAACACCAAGTGCCCCCAAATTCTGATCAAAGATTTTACCCTAGAGAAGGAGAAACTTTTTGCCTCTAAAGAAGTCTATACCGTTCAATGCCAACTGATCCAAAGAGAAATCCAATGAAAAAATATATCCCGATAATACTCCTATTTGCTGCCTGCCAAACGCGCCAACCGCAAAACCCTGATCAGATCACGACCTTACAAATAGTTGATCGCAACGGATTTAGCGAAACGATCAGCTCAAAAGATCGCTTGAAAAAATTCCAAGGCGCCAATTTTTTAGGCGCGCAGCCCTATCGCAAAGCGATGCGTCTTTTTCCGCATGATGAGCAGGGCAGAGTGCGCTCTGTCATTACAAGCTATCACGACAACGGCACCATTTGGCAATATTTAGAAGTAGTTTCGGGACGCGCCAATGGAATTTATCGCGAATGGCTCCCAAGTGGACAGCTCCACTTAGAAGCGCAAGTGATTGAAGGCATAGGAGATTTGCATTTTGAAGCGCAAGAGAGTTGGATTTTCGATGGGATCAACCGAGTTTTTGACGAAACAGGCGCCCTCAGCGCAGAAATGCATTACGAACATGGTGTGCAGCAGGGCACGACCTACTTTTACTATCCAAGCGGAGCAGTAAAACAGCAAGTTCCTTTTGAGAAAGGTGTAATTGAAGGTACATTGCAATACCTTGATCAAAAAGGAAACACACTTGGCGAAAGTCACTATGAAAGAGGTGAGCTTACCGGACGCTCCTACTTTATCGGAAATACTGAAGAGCCTAAGTTTGAAGAGAAATACCTGCGCGGCGCTTTAGAAGAGGGCCACTATTACAATTTCCAAGGAGAGATCATTTCTGAAATTGTCGATGGCCAGGGATTCAAACCGAGTTACAAAAATGGCAAACTCTATGAAATGCAAGAACATCGCGACGGGAAACCCGAGGGCCTTGTCAAACGGCTTGCCCAAGACGGCATTCTTGAATCGGAATTTTTGGTAAAAGAGGGTCTGCGCCATGGCGAAGAGCGCGTCTTCTTTCCTTCAGGAAAAATGAAACTCACAATCGACTGGTACGACGGTGAGATTCATGGTATGGTCAAAACATATTATAAAACAGGCGGCATCGAGAGTCAGCGCGAAATGTCCCATAATAAAAAACAGGGACGCGCATTTGCTTGGTACCGCAGTGGCGACCTCATGCTCTCTGAAGAGTATGAAAATGACCGATTAATAAAAGGAAACTACATGAAACCGGGTGAAAAAGATCCCGCTTCAACCATTACAAAAGGCAATGGGGAAGCACTTCTTTACGATGGTTACGGTACTTTCCTAAGACGCGTGCGATATGAAAATGGAAGACCCCAAGACAATTGAAGATTTAAAAGAATCCCTGCGACTTTTCTTAAAAGCAAAACGCAGCAAAGTAACGAAAAAGCATCGCAACTGGGCGCGCGAAGATCTGCTTAATGAGCTCCAGCCCATCCTCCAACTCTTTCCTACCGTACTCTCATTTGCCAGCACGACTGATGAAATTGACCTCTGGCCGCTCAATGAAATACTTGCTAAAGAAAAACGACTCCTCTTACCCCGTGTTGAAAATGGCGAAATCGTACCCTATTTTGTAACCGACCTTGAAAATGGTCTCAAACTTTCCAAATGGAAAATTCGCGAGCCCGATCCAGCGCGCTGCCAAAAAGCAGACCTTGGAAAAATCCACTGTATTCTCACGCCCGGACTTGGATTTGATTCTCTCAAACATCGCTTAGGATATGGAATGGGCTATTACGATAGGCTTCTTGTAAAAATTCCCCATACACCAGCATTTGGCATAGGTTTTAAGGAACAACTGATATCCGATCACCTACCCACAAAAAATCATGATCGCCGATTGACTCGCCTTTACCTATATTAAAATGAAAAAACTCTCTGAATCGCCCCTCTGGAAATTGCAAACGCGCACATTTCAAGATCTTGGACTCGATTGCTGGCTAGAAAAGGGGACGCCTCATCAATTGACAAACTCCCCCTTGATTGCCAGACAATATGCGGCAATTGCCCTGCAACTTATAAAAGAGCGAGAAGAGAAACTTTCAATAATCGAAATGGGAGCTGGCACCGGACGCTTCGCCTACCTTTTTATCATCGAGCTTCAAAAAAAATTACGAGAAGCAGGACTTTCCGAAGAGGCGTTTTGCTATTTTCTCACAGACATATCGCCAAAAAATCTCCAATTTTGGCAAAAGCACCCGCTCTTAATTCCCTATATAGAAAAAGGCCTTCTACAAACATCTCTCGAATTACCAAAAGCAGAAGCGCCCCTTCTCATTGGTAACTATCTTTTAGATTCACTCCCGCAAGACATCTATCGAGTAAAAGAGGGAGAACTTTTTGAAGGAAGAGTAGAGCTCAAAGGCGCGACATTTGAAGAACTTGAAATGGCCTACCATTTTATAAAACTGAAGCAGCCTCCCACACCTCTTCTAGCTCAGTATGAAAAAGAACTAGAAAACGCGACAATTTTCATTCCTACAGGAGCATTTAACCTCTTTTCGCAACTTGATAAACAATATGAGCAAAACTACATCTTTCTTACAGCCGACAAAGGACCGACAAAAGCAGCAGATTTTTCCGAGCAAATCCCACGAGTTGAGAAATTCGGCTGTTACTATTTTCCGGTAAA
>JAJFMI010000107.1 GCA_021772235.1 Chlamydiota bacterium | reverse complement strand
TTTTTCGATGACTTCAAGAGAAAGATTTGCGCGCGCTTTGATGTTTTCATCAGGACCTTCTGCTTCAGCATAAAACTCTTTGATAAGAAAACGTGGTAGGATGAGCTGATGATCGAGAAGACCTGTCGTACAAAGATCGATGAGACGAGGATCAGAGAGGACTGTAGAGTCAACGATCGTATCTTTTTTCTTTTCTGCCTTGGGAGTGAGCTTTACAAAAGGAATGCTAATATAAATCTCATCGGAAGAGCGTAGAGTCATAATCATTCCAAGGTAGACTCCAAAGAGAAAGAGGCCAATTTCAATGATCTCAATGGTTTTTGGCAAAAGCGTAGCGGAAGCTGCGCTTATATCGAGGATGGCAGAAAAAATTAAGGTGAGAGCAAGGCCCATCAAGTAGCCAATAAAAAGACCGACAATAGAAATATTGAAAGCGCGTAGGTTGAATCGTCGAAATAGGGTATCAAAGCCAATAAGCAGAGCTATGAGGATCAATCCCATAAGAGCGCCAATGGCAAAATTCATTGGGACCATTGCACCTTCTCCTGAGACCATGTAGACTGTCATGAAGAAGATACTAAGGATTGCAAAAAAGATTCTTGTAAAAACGAGTGATAAATTCACGAGGATACCCTATTATTCTTATATTTATTACTATGCTATAGAAAGGTTGATTATTATGGAAGTTGAGAAAAAAAATGCGATAAAAATCTGTTCCTTGATCTGGTTTGGAACAGGTGTATTTCTGATGTGGAAAGGGCTGCGCTTACTCTCATCGCTTGAAAATACAAAAGCACCACTGTTGCGTTTTGCAGCGAAATACTCGAGCAGCTTTGATCAGGCTGTTTTATTATTGATCGCAACAGCGCTCATTATTGGTTTTCTTAAAGGGAGGGTGGCACTAAGACATGTTGTCAATCGCACGATTTCACGCATGCAGGAAAAAGTTGAGCTGAAAAACCTCTTCGCTTTACGCGATCTCTGTCTCATTGGTTTTATGGTTCTCCTAGGTCTCTCGCTGCGTTTTTTTCCTATTGCAAATGATGTGCGCGGGTTTGCTGCTGTTGTAATTGGTTCGGGACTGATGAACGGAGCGATGTTATTTATTCGAAAACTAATACCGAATTACCAGAAATAACGTTTATTTGCGCACAAGATTTTTTGAGTGAGGGCAGCTTGGAAATCGAAGGTAACCACTAGGTGTTTAGTCCCAAAATGTGATGGTGTTATAAACTGCGGTGAATCACCAAACAAGGAGAAATTATGGGACAGGTATTACATGGAAGCGCCAAAACGACAAAGGCGGTGCGTCTTGCAATGCAAAACAGTGAAGAGAGCATAAACAAGTTAGCTGAGCTCTATCATCTAAACCCTAAAACTGTTGCAAAGTGGAGAAAGAGAGATTTTGTTTCGGATGCCCCTATGGGGCCTAAAAATCCAAGATCAACGGTATTAAGCAAAGAAGAGGAAGCGGTTATTATTCTCTTTCGGAAAACTACTCAATTGCCTTTAGATGACTGCCTGTATGCTTTGCAAGAGAGCACCCTTGCTCACGCGATCTTCCCTCCACAGGTGCTTAAAGCGACATGGAATAAGCCAACTCTCTAAGGAAGAAAAAAAACCTAAAAAGAAGAAATTTAAAGAATATCCAATAGGGTATTTCCATATGGATATTGCAAAAGTTCGAACAGAAGAAGGAAAGCTTTATTTGTTCGTGGCTATTGATAGGACAAGCAAGTTTGTGTATGCAAAACTCTATCAAAGGCAAACAAAACCGATTGCAGTAGAGTTTCTACAAGAGCTCATTGAGAGAGCACCTTATCGAATAGAAATTATTCTAACGGACAATGGAATTCAGTTTACAAATCGAAGAAGGGACAGATATGCTTTTAAGCACATATTTGGAAGAATTTGTGAAGAAAATGGAATCAAGCATAGACTAACCAAAGTGAATCATCCATGGACAAATGGACAGGTAGAAAGGATGAATAGAACATTAAAAGAAGGGACAGTAAAAAAATATCACTGTGAATCCCATCAAGATCTACAAAATCATTTAAATAGTTTTTTAGACGCGTATAACTTTGCAAAGAGATTAAAATCACTCAAAGGCCTTACTCCATATGAAGAGATCTTGGAATGGTGGAAAAAGGAACCTGAAAGGTTTAGAATTAAACCACACCATCATAGTCTGGGACTAGACACTAGTTGGTTGTCGAGATTGAAAACAAATCTCACTCGAAAAAGATGTGATGCTAATGAAGGGTTTTTTGGTAATTGGTATTACTTATGATAAGGCCGATTCGCGTTAATCAAGATTCCGCGGTAAATTTGTTCAGCTAAAATGAGGCGTGTCATGTGATGCATAAAAGTCATTTTGCTAAGGGAAATGAGAGCGGAAGCGTTTTCATAAACCGAAGGTAATGACTAGGTGTTCTGTTTCTATAAATTTTTTTGTCGAGAATTGTGCCAATTCCACGGGATTTTTCTACCGCAAAGGATTTCGATAGATTAAGATAAAAAAATATTTACTATGTGTTAGAACTTGGTACTATTAGAAAAGTTGTAAGTGTTTTATCATATTATTGACCTAGGAAATAATACAACACCATTTCACAGGTTCAAGTGGTACATGAGTAGGTGGCAGAGGTATAACAACCATAGGATTCAAAGTTTCGCCGGAAGAGGCTTCATAACTTTCTCTAAAATTAGTATAATAACACCTATATGTGTTTTTTTTAGACCGCGTCATTCCTCCATCGTAATCTTGATTCATAATTGCGAATTGTTGAGATTGCATTGAAAATTCAACAGCCATCCGAATATTTTTTAGTTCTTGCAAAATTTCTTTTGAGGCAGTCGCTTCTTTACTAGGGGTAAGTTCTTCATCAAAAAAAATATCATAATCTTTTTCAAATTTATTGCATGATAATAAATATTTTTCTTTTATTGTGCTTAGATATCCTCCTCTATAATCTTGACTCATAATCGCAAATTGCTGAGATTCTAGTAAAAAATCAACAGTCATTTGGAGTTTTTTTATAGAATTTATTATTTCTTGGTGCTCAAAGCTGTCCTCTTCCAGTGTTTGTTGATAAGGTACTAATAAAGGCTGATCTAACGCCGTATAAAATTTTCTGTTTATTTTGTTCATTTTGTTCCTCTAGTTTTTTAGCTAACTTAATGTACTTGTTAAAATAATGTTTAATCAAATAAATTTGATTTTGAATGGAGTGTTTAACCTAATATTCACATATGTTTTGTCTTTTCTATTCAAATTAATTGTTGTTTTGAACCCATTTTTTTATTAACAGATAAAAGTGCTCATATTCTTTACCAGATCTGTAATAATCTGTAATTTTTTCATTGCTAAAATAGGTTATGTTTTTTAGAGGCTACCTATGATTGATATCACTAACGGACGCCACCTTTAGTAAACGTGATTGATTTTGATATTTTATTCACTGTTTGTCAAGGTGTTTTCTTCTATAAATAATTTTTTTGATAAATGTCCATTGTTCTCTTCGAGATCTTTTTCTTGATAGGGTTTTCCTTTCGTCCCATCATACTTTTCGAAAGGTTGAGACGTTCTTATCTCCTAAAGGCGCTGTTTGATTTTTGAGGTTTATTATAATTCAAACTCTTTAACACACTTGCCTTTTTGGCAGCAGTTCCCGCTGAAAATCTTCTAGAATCTATAGACAGTTTCCAAAAAAACCATTAAATAATTTATGAAAACACTTCATAAATTCTCCTAGAGAAAATGCTTTAGCGGAAAATGCTGCTACATCTCTAATCATCTTAGAGAAAAATATGAAACGACAATAAAATTTATTTTTTAATATTACAATTACTTGTGATAAGGACGATTCGCGTTGATTAGTAGCCCGCGGTAGATTTGTTCGGCTAAAATGAGGCGTGTCATGTGGTGCGTAAATGTCATTTTGCTAAGGGAAATAAGAGAGCAAGCGTTTTTGCGGATAATGGAGGAGAGACCCTCATCACCGCCAATGACAAGCGTGATCTGCGAACCTTGAGAATCGAGAAATTTGGCAAATCCTTCACTTGTATATTCTGTGCCAGTCGGATCGAGACAGATATAATTTTTTTCTTTAGTCAGGGCTTTTTCAAGATCTTTTGGGTAGATCCAAAGAATTTGCGCTTCCCCGGTTAGGCGTTTCGCATATTCGCTGAGCTCTTTTTCAAAAGATTTTTTCCCCGGACTATAAACTTTGATTTTTCTCATAACTCTTGGTACAATGTTACTTGATATGTTGGGATATTTCTACTGGAATCCAAGCGGAGATCTTTTCTCCTTGCCGTTTTGGCCGCAACCTATACGTTGGTATGGCCTCTTCTTTGCTTTAGGCTTTATGCTCGGGTTTAAATTATTTACTATAGAATTAGAGAAAAGGTTTGCGTCAAAGTTGGCAGCAAAAAAATATGCGGATCGCTTCATTCTCTTTGTTATCGTTGGTGTTGTGCTCGGTGCTCGACTTGGACATATTCTTTTTTATGAACCGCTCGGCCCCTATTTACACAACCCTTTGCGTGTTTTGCGTATCTGGGAAGGTGGGCTCGCAAGTCACGGTGGCGTAATTGCTGTATTGCTCATGCTCCTTCTTTTCCTGCGGAAAAACCGCGAGATCCCTTTTCGGGAGCTGCTTGATTTGATGGTTGTGCCGGCCTGTATTCTCTCTGGTTTTATTCGTTTGGGGAATTTCTTTAATCAGGAAATTTTAGGGCGTGTATCAAGTCTGCCGTGGGCTGTTTTTTTTGGGAATCCTGCAGATGGAGGGCCGCTCGCGCCGCGCCATCCTGCACAGATTTACGAGATGCTCTTCTATTTCACCCTTGGTTTTGCTCTCTATTTTGTTCGAAAAAAAGAGTGGGTGTCAGGAAGGCTCACGGGTGTGCTGCTTACATCACTTTTTAGTTTTCGCTTTTTGATTGAGTTTATCAAGGTGCCGCAAAGTGCACTTGTAGATGGCGGCGGCCTTTTAATGGGGCAATGGCTTTCACTTCCAATCATTGTGATTGGGGTTTTATTGTGGAAGCAAAGGAAGACGGTCGTCGATAGAAAGAGTAGTTAGCGATTTGTAGCGTGTAAGAGGAGCACCTGAAGCATTTCTAAAAGCGTTCCAACGTTTATGAATCCACTCGCGTTTGACAAACTCATCAGTGAAACCAAGATATTGAGATCCAGAAGGTCTGTTTGGAGCTGTAGGAAGGTTGAGTTCTAGAAAAATCAGCTCGCCCTGGAGTGCCCAAAACTCCACTTTCTCTTCCAGGCCTTCTTGCTTGTCTAAGATCTCTTTAGCCTTTTTAAATTTCAGCAGTGTGTTTTGGACAAGACTCCAAAAATCGAGCTCAGGCTTTTGGATAATCGTAGTC
>JAJFMI010000106.1 GCA_021772235.1 Chlamydiota bacterium | reverse complement strand
AGTGTCGCGCACTTCATAAAGAAGTGTGAGAATGCGGTCGCCCACATTATAATGCTCTGTGCGAGGGATGAATCTTTCTGGTAGAATTGCTTCAACTTTACCCAAATCGACAATTACGGTGCGGCCTTTGACTATTCTCTTGACCGTACCATTGATGATTTCACCCACGCGATCGCGGTATTCTGAGTAAATTACGTCACGTTCAGCGCCGCGCAATTTTTGCGCGATTACTTGTTTGGCAGTTTGGGCGGCTATGCGCCCAAACTGTGAAGGAGTGACAATTACTTCGATGAACTGCCCAATATTGCAATCAGGATCGAGTTCGCGTGCTGCTTCTAAAGAGATCTCTTCGCCAGGATAGGATACCTTTTCCACGATCTCTTTTTCACAAGTCACATCGATCTCACCAGTAATCGGGTTCACATTTACATTGGCATTGGTGATCCCGTCAACGCTTTTACGCGCTGCCTGTTCCAATGCCTCTTCGATGCTCCCAATAATGATTTCGCGTTTGATTCCTTTCTCGCGTTCTAGGTATTCAAACAGCGCTACAAGATCTTTATTCATCTTCCTCTTTCTTCTTTTTCTTCACTACGATCTCATCTTTATTTGCTTTGCCTTGCTCAGCTAAATAATCTTTGATCGAAAGAGCAATTTTCTTATTCTCAGGGTCAACCTTTACAACTTTTGCTTCGACTTCATCACCAACAGCAACGATGTCTTCAATTTTCCCAAATGCTTCATCAGAAAGTTCTGTTACATGAACTAAGCCTTCTAAGTCATTATCAAGAATAACAAAAGCGCCAAAAGCGGTGATTTTAACTACCTTGCCTTTCACTTTAGTGCCTACAGGAAGAATGTTTTCAATGGATTCCCATGGGTTTTCAGTAAGCTGTTTTACGCCAAGTGTAATTTTCTTACTCTCACGGTCTACAGAGAGAACAACAGCATTTACTTTGTCGCCTTTTTTCAGCGCTTCAGATGGGTGAGATACTTTCTTTGTCCAGCTTAAGTCTGAAATGTGGATTAAGCCATCAACACCGGGAGCAAGTTCTGCAAATGCGCCGTAGTTGGTGAGGTTTTGAATCTCTACTTCAACTTCTTTACCTACAGGGAAATTCTCTTCTACATCTTCCCAAGGGTTTTGTTCGTTCTGCTTAATGCCAAGAGAGACTTTCCCTTCTTCTTTTTGAATAGAAAGAACAATTGCTTCGACTTCATCGCCGACTTTTACAACTTCACTTGGGTCGGTGATGGTTTTGAGCCAGCTCATTTCGGAGACGTGGATCAATCCTTCCACACCCTCATCAATTTCGATAAAGGCGCCGTAAGGCACAAGACTTGTAATTTTGCCTTTAACTTTTGTGCCAGGAGGGAATTTTAGCTCTACAGCTTCCCAAGGGTTTTCTTCTTTCTGTTTTAGACCAAGAGCGACACGACCTTTCTCGCGATCAATCGAAAGAATCGCTACTTCGATCTCATCTCCAAGAGCAACCATTTCGGAAGGGTGTTTGATGCGCTTCCAAGTCATGTCAGTAATGTGGAGAAGACCATCAATGCCATCGAGATCTAAGAATACGCCGAAGTCAGTGATGTTTTTCACAACACCAATGCGCAATTCGCCCTCTTCGATATTCTCTAAGAGTTCAGTTTTCTTCACGATGCGCTCTTGTTCAAGAAGTTCACGACGTGAAACAACGATGTTTTTGCGCTCAATATTAATTTTCAGAATTTTAAAGTCATAGCTTTTGCCAACATACTCATCGATATTTTTGATGCGTTTGTTATCAATTTGCGAACCAGGGAGGAAAGCTTCCATCCCGATGTCAACCATCAAGCCGCCTTTAACTTTGCGCAGAACTTTACCCTGAACAATAGAGCCTTCTTCGCAATGGTTAACAATATGTTCCCACTGACGCATGCGGCGTGCTTTTTCTCTAGAAAGGACGATCTGTCCCTCGCGATTTTCTGCCTGATCAAGCAGGACTTCGATTTCAGAACCAAGCTGGATCTCATCAAGTTCAGTAAATTCTTCTGTAGGAATAAGGCCTTCAGATTTGAGGCCGACGTCTACGATAACGAAGTCCTTGGTGAGTTCTACGACGATGCCTTTAAGAATCTGACCGCTAGTCATGCTGGCGATAGATCCCTCATCGGTTTTGCTTTCCTTGGCGTCAAGTAAATTCTTGAATTCCTCGGCATCTTCTGTTCGGAACGCTACATCATCGATAATGTTATCGACTTCGTTCCAGTCTTGGGTTGATTGGTTAGTCATTGTTTTAGTTAATCTCCTTACTATATTTGGGCGTGCGCATGGGCGCTTACCCAGGAAAGGAAGAGTTTAACAGGACTATCTTTCCTTTGCAACTCCCTCATTTTGAAGGTGGTTATAAACTATTTATTATGTAGTTTGTGAGGGCTCCAGGGGGCTTCATATCGCTGCACAGAATCGCGTCCTCGTCAAGAGGCTGTGTTAATATACACAGCTCCCTAAGGAAGCGTTGAATTACTGCTGTTCCGATAATTCGAGTCGAAAATTTCTGAAAAAATTATTTGGAGATTGAAATCAATTTTGAAAAGTTGATGGAGATCGAAAATAAGTTTTTCAGGAATTTTTGGCCGAAGAATCGGTGCATGAGTTGTTCAACGTTTCCGTAACTGCGGTTCAGTTTTGCTTTGCGCTATGAACCCAAGGACGTGCGCAATTCTTGCGCACAAAAATATATTTTGATGGCTATCTCAATTAGCAATTGTTTTGAAAAAGTGAAGCGTTTTCGATGGATATCAATGCAGTAATGAGGCTTTGCTTGATGTATTTTTTTCGGCAAATGCGCCCATTCGTTAATATTCCAACTGTACCTTCAGCCTGACCAAGTTTGGAGTTACTAGTAAGGTTATGACGGATCATTGCCTGGTTAAGATCGAACTTTTCTTCAAATATTAGACGTGCAACTTCTTGAGGGATACGAAAACCACAAGACATTCCAATATGATGCTTTGTACCATCGTAAATAGCACAGATGCAAACATCCATATACTCACTCTGTGTAAGAGGAATTTCCATAAGCCCGCTTTCTAACCCAATTCCAAGATGTTTATAGTCTGTTATTCGATGGTAGGCTTCTTCTGCACGATTTTTGGCTCCCCGAACGGTCTCTTCTAGAGAAAGTGGTTCTTCGCTAACCCCAGATGAGGCAGCACAGGTAACGAATTCTCGCACCATGATGCTGGGATACTCATCAAAAACTTCACAAATAGCACTTTTCTTGAGAGGGTTTTGAGATCCAATTATTATATCTAATTCCATGCAAAAAATTATATGAGTTTGAACTATTATTGTACATAAGAATATGATTGATGGATATCTATGAGGAGTGTTTATGGATTTTGGGGACGTGTGTATAAAAAAATCTACTATCGGTCAATTTGATGATGGTTTGGGTGTTTTTGCTAATCGAGATTTTAGAAAAGGTGAAATTGTAATTAGGTGGAATTTGAAAATTCTCTCAGGGGAAGAGTACGCAAAGTTTTCACAATACGAACAAAATAACTTTTGTCATAATCGCGAAGGAATAATGTACTATTATCCTGACCCAGAACGGCATGTGAACCGGTCAAGAAATCCAAATGTAATTTCTGATATAGCGAAAAGCGCAAATGTTGCTCTTAGAGTTATAAAAAAAGGCGAAGAGTTGTCAATTTCTGATGCTACAAAAGAAGATTTTTGAAGCAGTCCTCTACTCCTGAAAAAAAACAAGTTGTGCGCGTTAAACGCGTACAAAATTTAGACCAATTGGTTTAATCTTTCTTGCATAAGTTCAAAAACGAAATAGATGCGGGTAGCTGTAAATGTATACAGTGCACGCTCTTGCGTGAAGAGCAATATAGAGTCGAGGCTTGAAAGAGCCATTTCATGAAATGTTTTTTTTATTAATTCTGACAGGCAATGAAGAGAGTTTTCTCTGCTAAAATTTTTTAATTTGTCTAGTGTAGGGGTGATAGAATTGCAAAAGCTTTTTAAATCATTTTTTTTTGCACATGGAAGGAATTTTTCAGATACTTGGTAAATCTGCGCAATGGCTTGTTTCCCTGCTGAAAAAATTTCTTGTTGAGTGCTAGATTTTTTTAATTGATCACATAGATTGTCAAAAATTTTATTTGTACGCTCTGTTAATAGGTTGTACGTTTCTTCAAACTTTGGAGTTTGAGAGGTAACTGGTGCTGTTGGTGTTTGCGTAATAGTAGGCATTGTTGGTGGTTTTGAGAAAAATATGTTTTGAATTATGTGAAAGCGAGATTCTGCAACTGCACCAATTAGGATAAGCAGTGCTGTATCTACAACTGCTGCTTGCTTTTTGTGGTCTCGTGCCCAAAGAGCGATAGGGTTTGCTGTTTTTTCATCTGTATTACGGCCAATATATGAAAACATAGTTTATCCTGTTTTAATTATCGTTCTATTTTATTTGATTCACGATTAAATGAAAATGGTTTATTTATACGTAATAAAAAACAATCTAAATCATCTTGTTGCGATGATTTTGAAGGAAGTCTATACTCGCGAGCTATGAAGACGATCGTTTTAAAATTTGGTGGAAGTGTTCTTAAGGGTCCTGAAAGTTTTGCGGGTATTGCAGAAAAAATTTCAGACTATAATAAAAAATTTGAACGGGTGGTTGTCGTTGTCAGTGCGATGGGAGAGATGACAAAAGAATTGTTGAATTTGGCGCATCAGGTATCGCGGTCTCCTCCGAAGCGTGAGCAGGATATGCTTTTAAGTGTAGGCGAGCGAATTAGTATGGCGCTTCTTGCGATGGCGCTGAAAGAGCGGGGAACGCAAGCGATTAGTTTTACCGGTTCTCAGGCGGGGATTATTACGTGCGGGGAGCATACGGAGGCGCGGATTTTGCGTGTGAAGCCGTTTCGCGTGGTGAAACATTTAGATGCTGGGAGAGTTGTGATTGTCGCGGGCTTTCAAGGGGTTAGTGAGGCGGGAGAAATTACGACGCTTGGCTTAAGCGGAAGCGATTTATCTGCTGTGGCTTTAGGAGATGCGTTGGGCGCTGAAGAGGTAGTCTTTTTTAAGGATGTAGGCGGCATTTTTGATCGCGATCCAAAAGGGGACTTGGAGGCGAAGTTGCAAAAACTTTTGAGTTATGATTCTGCGATGGGTTTTTGTGAAAAGGGAAATGTGTTGCAGCCGAAGGCGGTGAAGTATGCGCAAGAAAAAGGTGTTAGATTGGTTGTTTGTGGCATGGAAATGGTATCAAAGAGTGTTGTTACTTGACCAGAAGATGTTCTATCAGCTAGCTTTGTCTTAATGAGTAAAAAGATCCTAATAGAGCCCTCGCTATTTGCTGCTGATTTTGGGCAGCTAGCCGATGAAGCAAAACGCTGTGAAGATGCCGGCGCTGATGCGATTCATTTTGATATTATGGATGGGAACTTCGTTCCCAATTTAAGTCTTTCTCCAAGGGCTCTGGCCGCGGTTAATCGCGCTACGGATCTTTTTCTCGATGTCCATATCATGGTTTATAATCCGTACGATTATGTTGAGCGCTTAGTGGAAGCGGGTGCGGATCGGATCACGTTTCATTTTGAGGCAACGGAAGATGTCGAAGAGTGCATAGAATATATTGAACGTTGCGGGGTAAAGTCCGGTCTCGCTTTTTCTCCTGAAACTTCTGTCGAAATGATACCCAAAAATGTTGAAGCAGTCGATCTGATTTTACTCATGACAGTCAATCCCGGCTTTGGCGGGCAAGCCTTTTTGCCTGAGGTGTTGGAAAAGGTGCGTTTTGTGCGCGAGAATGCTGGACCAGAAAAATTGATTCAGGTTGATGGCGGTGTGGATGATAAAACGGCGCCGCTCTGTATTGAGGCGGGTGCGAATTCTCTTGTCAGTGGTACATATCTCTTTAAAGGCGATATGAAACAGAAAATAAATGATTTAAGGCTCGGATGAAAAAAATTGTCGTCATTGGTGGGGGGACGGGAAATTTCACCGTTTTAAGCGGGCTAAAGCAGCATGATGTGCATTTGAGCGCGATTGTATCAATGGCAGATGATGGTGGATCAACGGGTGTTTTGCGCGATGAGCTGGGCGTTTTGCCTCCTGGGGATGTGCGCCAATGTCTTGTGGCCCTTTCAAACTCTTCTCGCTTGATGCGTCAATTAATGAATTACCGCTTTGAAGAGGGCGGTCTTGAGGGCCATAGTTTCGGTAATTTGCTTCTCTCTGCTTTAGAAAAAGTGACGGGGAGTTTTGAGCACGCCGTTGAAGAGATGGGACGTATTCTCTACATAGCGGGGAAAGTGATTCCTGTCACAACGCACGAAGTGCGTTTGAAGATGGTTTTGAAAAATCAAAAGATTTTAGAGGGGGAGAGAGATATATACCTCTCACAAGAGATTGATCAAGGCTACGATCGTCTCTATTTAGAGCCTTTTCCAAAAGCAAACCGGGCAGCCCTATCCGAAATTCGTCACGCTGATTTGATTATTGTGGGACCGGGTGGTTTGCACACTTCAATTATTCCAAACTTGCTTGTTGAGGGCGTCGCTGAAGCTTTGAAAAACACGCATGCAAAGTGTGTTTATGTTGCGAATTTAATGAACCGCAAAGGTCAGACAACCGGTTATAAGGTTAGCGGTTATGTGAATGAAATTGTGAAATACATCGGAAAAGATATTTTCGATTATGTTCTTGTAAATGGCCAGTCTCCTGAGGAAGACCTCATTGAAAATTATCGCAATGAAGGGGAGCTTGTGCTGAACGATATAAAAGAAGCGCGCGTTATTGAAGCGCCGCTCTTGGGAGAGTTGAAAGCAAAAGCGGGTAAGGACTTA
>JAJFMI010000105.1 GCA_021772235.1 Chlamydiota bacterium | reverse complement strand
TGAAGATTACGCGCGTTCAAAAAAATGCTCCGTAGTCGATGATTTTGTAGGGCATGGAGTCGGCTTAGAATTTCACGAAGCGCCTCAAGTACCACACCATTACAACAATACAAAAATCCCCCTTGTTCCAGGAATGGTGTTTACTATCGAGCCCATGATCAATGCAGGCGTAAGAAATAGCGTGATTGATAAAGAGAATCAGTGGATCGCGCGCACAGCAGATTTAAAACCTTCTGCGCAGTGTGAACATACGATATTAATTACTGAAGAGGGTCACGAGGTGCTGACTTAATAACCAGCTCGTGCTCAAGAGATGCGATCTCTTTTTGCAAGCGATCGATCTCTTTTTCCTTTTCCTCTAGAAGATGATGTACACCATCGCTTGTGATGGTTTTTGACTTTTGACTAAGAAGAGTTTGCAGCTTCTCTTCTAATTCTTTTGTCTGGAAGAAGGCTTTACGCGCCTCTTCATCACTCGCCTGCACTAAAAGTTCCATCTTCTCATGCTCTTTTTCAAGCTCGATCAATTTCTCTTTTGCCTCACTTGAAGAATCCTCTTTAAGCGTAAAGACTGGTATAGGAGCATCCTCTTCCATAAGAAGTGCTGCGATGATGAGGGCAAGCGAAACTGAAAAAGCCCAACCAAATGAAAAAAGTGTAAACCCGTGCAAAAGAGGAAAAGCGAGAAGCAGGCTACTCGAAATGAATGCGCCTTTTAAACGCCAAACTCCCGTAACAATTAAACCAATTGGCGCAAGCCACAAAAGCAACGGCGCAACAGTAGCACCTTTACCTAAAGCGATCGCTTCGGCAATGGCGATAAAAACGGGGCCCACAAAAAGTTTAAGGGGCTGCTCACTTCTAATTACTTGTTCACTCATTTTCCATACGCTTTAATACATTTGCCATTACAGCAAAACCTTGCTCAAAACGATTCCAGACAAAGTGCTCGTTAGGAGCATGAATCTGATCGGTTGCCAAAGCTGTACCTACTAAAATAGGTTCTTTTCCCGTTGCCTGCGCTAAATCTGTCGTAATCGGAATCGAGCCACCTGTCATCACAAAAAGACAGGGCTTATTAAAAACCTCTTCATACGCCTTTGCTGCAAGCTGTACAGTTGGATTGGAAACTGAGGAGCAGTATCCTGATCCCCCACCCCTTGAAATGATATTGATTTCCATTCCTTCTGCAATATGCTCTTGCAGAAACTGGACCAACTGTCTCTCCACTTTATCTGGTTTTAGTCCAGGAGGCAAGCGGCAAGAAATTTTTGCTAAGGCTTTAGCGGGAATAATTGTCTTAAACCCTTCACCTACATAGCCTCCGTTCATTCCATTAATTTCGATCGTGGGCTTCAGCCAGTTCGCCATCATGGGAGAAACACCCTCTTCATCCATCAACTTACGAACGCCAAAGTCTTTTCGGTACTCGACCTCATCAAAAGAAAAGTCTATTACTGCCATATCCTCATCCGACAGTTTTTGCAAATCATCAGTAAATCCAGGAATGGCAATGCATCCTTTCTCATCCCAAAGTTTTGCAATCACCTCAGCTAAAGCGCGATTGGGATTATAAGCAATACCGCCATGCTCTCCCGAATGCAGATCATAATTGGCCGCTATACATTCAACAGTAAGAGCAACAATCCCACGCATTCCAAGAGTTACGGCAGGAATTTCCAGACCAGGTGTACCAATATCCACAACCATTACATGGTCGCACTGCAATTCATCTTTTTTCTCCGGAATAAACAGCTTAATAGCCGCACTTCCACCCTCTTCCTCACCCTCGATCAAAAGCTTAATATTGCATTTGCCACCCGCCTCTAAAAACGCCTTAACCGCCGTAATAGAATGAAAACACTGCCCTTTGTTATCACTTGCGCCGCGTGCATAAACCTTCCCATCACGCACCTCGGGCTCAAATGGATTTGAGTCCCAAAGATCGAGCGGATCAACAGGCTGCACATCGTAGTGATGGTAGAGTAAAATCGTCGGAGCCCCCTCAATATGCTTTGTCTTTGCAAAAACAATCGGATGCCCTTTTCCCTCCCAAAGCGTCACCTCCATATCCATCTCTTCTAGGTAGCCCTTTAACCAATTGGCACACGCTGCAACATCTTTAGCAAACTTGGGTTCGGTACTAATGCTGGGAAAACGAAGAAATGTAAAAAAATCTTTTTGAATTTGGTTCTCATTCTTTTTGAACCATTGAGTGTAGTCAAACATATAGAGAACTGTACCAGAAAATCAAATTATGTTAAAATGATTCGTGTATGACATGGATGAAAAGAATTTTACTCTTCGTTGCACTCAACTTACTTGTGATCACCACAGTGGGACTGATTCTGCATTTTTTCAACGTTCAGCCTTACATTTCAGCGTACGGCCTCAACCATAAAAGCTTGCTGATCTTCTGTTTTGTCTGGGGCATGGTAGGCTCAACAATTTCCCTGCTCCTTTCGCGCAAAATGGCGAAATGGATGCTGCGCGTTCAGCTTGTTAGCAATCAAGACCAGCTCTATCAAACCGTCGCGCGCCTCTCAAAAGTTGCCGGCCTTCCAGCAACACCGCAAGTGGGAATTTTCCACTCAAAAAGCCCCAACGCCTTTGCAACCGGCCCAACAAAGCGCCGCTCCCTCGTTGCCGTAAGCGATGCCCTGCTCGATAAAATGCCCCCCGATCAAGTGGAAGCTGTCATCGCCCATGAATTGGCACATATAAAAAATGGCGACATGGTGACCATGACCCTCCTACAAGGAGTTGTAAACGCCTTTGTGATGTTCTTTGCACGCATCGCAGCCTTCGCCCTCAACTCTGCCCTTTCTCGCGGCAATAGCCGTCGCTCCAATAATTTTGGCTGGACCTACTATCTGACAGTCATGTTTTTTGAAGTTCTCTTTATGGCACTCGGTTCCCTCATCATCTGTGGCTATTCACGCTTTCGCGAATACCGCGCAGACGCAGGTGGCGCGCAATTTGCCGGCAAAGGCAAAATGATTGCCGCCCTACAAAATCTCGAGCGCATGCACATTGAAGAAAAAGAACAAAAACTTGCTGCTTTCATGATCGCCTCACCGAAAAAACACTCTCTCCTCCGTCGTCTCTATTCGACACATCCCCCACTAGAAAAACGCATCGCCCGCCTGCAAGAATTACGCTCTTATGAGTTCGCAACGAACAACTAAATAGTACATTTTGGCCAGACATAAGCCGTAACCAGCAAAAGTTTACAGGCTTGATAGAAGAGTATTTTTTGAGATTTCAGCAATGAGAGCTAAATGATCGGAAAAAGAGACCTGAGAACTTGTGACATTTGCCTGAGAAAGCCCTTTAGTCAGCACATAATCTAAGGTTTTACCCTTGTTAAGGTGTGTTGGTTCACCATCATAGGAATTCTGATAATCTGGGAAGAAATGAGTATGGTCGTGATTTCTCGTATTGAGATCTCCCATGACTACATTGCAATCCTTTGGAACTTGCTTTGCTTGGGTCTCTCGAACAGATGTTTTGCTGTCTCCTGGCTGAAAATGGGTAACACCAAATTTATGCTTCCCAATCTTGAAAGTAAAAGCGCCCCGATGAATCAAATTATCAGGCCAAGATCCGCAATTTTCAAAAGGAATATGCTTAACATCGCTCATAGGAAAACGAGAGGCAATAAAAAGACCGCTATCAAAACCCCAACGCGAGCTTCCAATTTTGGAATAGATATGAGGATAAACTTTTGTAAGCTCCTTAATCAGCCCATCTCTTAATTCAGGATCCCAAACTTCCTGCAAGCAGAGAAGTTGTGGATTTTTCTCCTCAATAAAGCGAATAATATCTGCAAGGCGCTCTCTTGCCGGCTTCATCCCCCCATGAACGCGGGGCAAACCGCCAGGTAAAGCACAAACATTTGATGTAATAGCTGTTATCGTATCTATAGGCCAATCTTCTATAGCCGAAGTGTTATGGGTATAGATATAAGGTTGCGGATTAGGAATCATTGAAATGAGATATCCAATGAGTGCAATCGGCTGCAAAGTTAAATATCCTAAAATAGGAAAAAAGTTCTTCGCTATTGCCTTTGCTTTTCCCGTTTCAGAACCTGTGATTAACCGTTCTGTCAATCTCCAAAAGAGAACGGAGGTCCTCTCATGCACCCCATCTATTCGCATAATTAAATGATGCTATTTAAAGTGTTTAAGACTGCCTCTGCTGTTGGTCTTTCAGCTGGATTAATAAGCATCATCTGTCTTGCTTTATTCCACAAAGTTGTTACCTGTTTTCTCTCTTTTGGACTGGGAAGAGAATCGATTTCTCCTTGAATATATTCAGCATAGCCATCAATAAACCTTGTCACATCATCTTGCTTTAGATTTTTTGATGGATGAAAATTTTCCCCTTTGGGAAACAAATGCTTTTCGAATAAAGTGTCAAAAAGACCCGATTCTCTATAAATTACTTCACCAGCAGCATTAGTTCTAGTATTAGTAATACTTCCTAAAAGAAAAGTGAGAATAGTCATTCCAAAACTCCACATATCTCCTGCCTGGCCATGATTATTATAAAAAGCAATAATTTCATTTTTTCCTATATCACCACCTTTAAAAATCTTTTCGGGTGGACAATATTTATTAGTTCGTACACTGTTATTGATTGCCTGCCCAAAAGAAATGTCTATGAGTACCGTCTCAATACTTCCGTCGCTTTTTGGGCGAAGCAAAATATTTCTTGGTTTAATATCACAATGGCTCGCTTTAAGTCCTACAGAATTCCCTTCGCTGTCAACCACAGTAATACGACATTCGTGTAGAGATACCAAACCATTAAGAAGATCTTTCAACACACCGACCCTCTGAGAAAGAGTAACCTTACTCCCTTCAATCACTTCACGTAGATTAAGAGTAAATCTAGGCTGAATGAACTGCGGTTTTTCCTGCTCAGTTGTGCGTGTATAATACTCAGTAAAAAAGCCTGTTTTCCCACAAAGATGTTTTAGTAA
>JAJFMI010000104.1 GCA_021772235.1 Chlamydiota bacterium | reverse complement strand
GTCTTCAGACTTTCCTTCATAGCCGCCTCGAAGATGAAGTTGGATAGGAGAACTAATGGGTGTTTTAACTAATTTTGAAATATTACAGAAAATTAACCGACCAGATTTTCTCACTTCATTTGCGTTTGCAAAATGAACCACAAAGGCTATCTTGTTTGTAGCATCATATCCCCCAACAGCGACACACGGACCGCATCCGTATGTAGCAACAATAGGTCTTGCATCATCAGCTATCGTAATGGCAAACTCTGATTGTA
Source organism: Chlamydiota bacterium (assembly GCA_021772235.1). Lineage (GTDB taxonomy): Bacteria > Chlamydiota > Chlamydiia > Chlamydiales > JAJFMI01 > Algichlamydia. Next base: position 2,548 of record JAJFMI010000104.1, on the reverse strand, counting down.
AGACTTCTACAATCCTATCTCCATCAAGCTTAGCAGCTTGAGATATCCGAGTGGATGACTCAAGAAGAAGAGGTGTTGATTCTAAACCAGTCATACGTGAACCGAACTTCCCCCCTCTAAGAATTGACTTAAAATCATCCATTCCGTTAAATGATTCTCTAAAGCGAGCAACCATTCTGCTAATAGCTTCCGTGCTGCTAATAGCATCCATATCCAAAAGAGCAACAGGTTGGGTATGTGGGGTGATAGCCGCGACAGGTCTCATAAAACTCCTCAAATAATAAGCTTATTTCCAATAAATTATAGCATAGTCCTGCTTTCTTAGCCCGTTTTTTATAAAATTGTCGAAAAATGAGACTTGTTCAGTCCCTCCTTAAAGTCATTCGATATCGGTTTTTACGCAAATTTTACGCACTAGACTGCAAAAAACCGACTAAAACCAGCCCAAACCAGAGCATTTGAATATCGCTTAACTCGTTGATATCCTTAATGTTACTTATTCCGGTTTAATTTGGTTTAGAAATTGTCATAGAGTTCGATTCTCTCCACCTCCAACAGCCACACAAACCCTCGCTTCTCTTTATTACAAAATTCTCCTACAATCTCTTTTAATAGCACGGAATCGCAGGAGCATATGAGTAAAGAAAAAAGAGCCAGTATTCGGAACAGCACCGCTGAATTTTTAATCTTTACCGGACAGTCCGGGGAAAACAGCATAGAAGTTCGGATAGCCGAAGAAACGGTCTGGCTCACACAAAAATTGATGGGAGTATTATTTGAAGTTTCTGTCCCAACAATTAACGAACACTTAAGCAACCTATTCAATCAGAAAGAGATATCAAAACCAGCAACTATTCGGAATTTCCGAATAGTTCAAAAAGAGGGGGCCCGTGAGGTTACTAGAAGCATTGAGTTTTATAGCCTTGAAGCCATCATTGCTGTCGGGTTCCGGGTTAATTCTTTACGAGCCATTCAATTTAGACAATGGGCAGTGAGCATCTTAAAGAATTTTGCCATTCGCGGCTATGTTTTAGACAAAGAGCGCTTAAAAAACGGCTCTTTCTTTAACAAGGCCTACTTCGATACATTACTCGAAGAAATCCGAGAAATCCGTTCAAGTGAGCGAAAGTTTTACCAAAAGATTACAGACATCTATGCTACCGCAATGGATTACGATCCTAAAGCCGAAACTACGCAAAAGTTTTTTGCAGTTGTACAAAATAAACTACACTTTGCTACTCACGGACACACAGCAGCTGAATTAATTATGGAGCGAGCAGATAGCAAAAAAGAAAACATGGGCCTGACTACGTGGAAAAAAGCTCCCTATGGAAAAATCCTCAAACCAGATGTTGTGATTGCAAAAAACTATCTTTCGGAATCAGAATTAAAATCTCTTAACCGTTTTGTAACAATGTATCTCGATTACGCAGAAGACAGAGCTGCCCAAAATATTCCTATGACTATGAAAGACTGGGCTAAGAAATTACAAGCTTTTCTCCAATTTAACGAAAGAGACATTCTCAGTTACCCAGGAAAAATCAGTAAAGAAATAGCGAAGGCATTTGCAGAAAGCGAATTTGAAAAGTATCGTATCGTGCAAGACCGACTTTTTGAATCAGATTTTGACAAGCACATTAAACAAGCGTTAGAGGATCAAGAACAGTTAATCAAAAAATGAGTGGCTGTGCGGCGTTTTTGTCTGCAAAATTTGTTTTTGGGGGTGGGAACCTCCAACAGCATCACAAACCTTTTCTTCTTTTTAGATACATAAAAAAAAGATCTCTTTGGCAACCAACAAAGCCTAAGGATCCATAAAGCTTGATAAGAAGGTCTTTTTTTGCTTCATATTCAGAAGTTCCTCCTAGCGTTTTTTGTATATTGTTTTCATATTCGAAAGGATCTGGTGTGAGGACAATGAAATTGGTTTGCGCATTGGAAAAAATTTCCTGGCAAGTATTTTGAATAAGCAATTTTGCATACCCCTGCCCTCTGTACTTGGGATCCACATACAAATCCCCCAACAATACTACCTGCCCAAGGGATGTGGTCAATTCACTTTTAACACTTGATACGAGATCTATTAACTCCAACACCTCAGGAACAAGTGTACTTTTATCAACACCGGCAAAAATGGATGGATCAAGTGCAGAAAATTGTCCACATGATGTGATTACAATAAACCCGACTTGTTCTGGCTTTCCCTCATCGTTGATCAGGATCATTTCCTGTCTTTCCAAGCCAAATCGCACCTTTTCTCTTTTGAATTGAATGTTAGACGAATTTTCTTGCATCAAGTCGGCAGATAATAAATGACAAAAAGTAAGAGCAAGCATTAACAAAATTTTCCTACTCATAAGGCCTCCATAAAACATTAATGTTATTTATTCAAAATTGTATATTCATTTTTAGGAACTCCTTAATCCAACTGGTCAGATGCAATATGGTAATCTGGGTCTTCTAAAACATTCGTTTCGATCAGATCCACTGCTTTTTTCAGCAACAATTTGCACTCGGGACTTAAGTGACGTAGACACAACTTTTTTCC
>JAJFMI010000103.1 GCA_021772235.1 Chlamydiota bacterium | reverse complement strand
GTTGGTCTATTTTATAGCGGCCTACAGATGCCTGAAATTGCTTAGAGGCTACTTTCTCGAAGTGACTTGCCGAACACCAAGGATACTCTGTTGAGTCCTTGACCAGTCCGTGTTTGACCGGATTCTCCATGACGTATTTTAGCCGCGCCATATAAGATTTCTGAAAATGAAGATGAGTGTCCCAATATTGATACCAAACCCGACGGTTATGGACTGAGTCGATTATGTTAATTTCACTTGCAGATTTCGAGTGAAATTCCTGCATCATCTGAGGGATTTTTTTTGCGTGGTCCGGATGAGTAAAGTGCCCAACGAAGTGGTAGTGATTTGAAAGTAGTGCCCAAGCATCCAGCTGACAGGAATATTTCGTGGCCAATTCCAATAGTAGCTTGGCTAGAATTCTTAGGTGCTTTCTAGAGCGAAATAAATGACGCTTCTCAAGAGTTGCTCCTGTTATCATGTACGCGCCTTTTAATCCAACCATATGTGCAGGTCGGTGTGCAGCCAATGAAAGATTTTCATAGAATGGATTTGTAGTAGGAGAGTTCATAACCAATTAGCAAAAATGAGATGATTAAGCGAAAAAAGAAGCTCGTTACTGCCGAATCTTGTACGGGCGGAAATATTGCCGCAAAGCTAACAAAAATTTCTGGTGCTTCTGAGTATTTTCAGGGAGGAATTGTCTGCTACTCCAACAATTTTAAAGAAAATCTTCTCTCTGTTGCTCCTAAAACTTTGGAGGTCCAAGGCGCTGTTTCACGCGAAACTGTTATCGAAATGGCAAAAGGCGCTTTGCAATATGCCGACTACTCAATTGCTGTTTCGGGAATTGCCGGCCCTCTTGGCGGGACAAAAGAAAAACCTGTTGGGACGGTCTGGGCGGCCATGGGAGAAAAAAATGGAAGGGTGCTCAGTGGTCTTATTCCTATGGGGCATAAAAAAACGCGTAAAGCGATCATAGAAAAGACGAGCTGTTTTATGATTGGGGCCTTCTTTATCTATTTAACAAGGGGGGAAGATGTACTCTCTAATTGATTCCGGCTTTGAAGAAAAACTCGAACGTTTTGGAAAACAGACACTTATCCGTCCATCTAGCGCTGCTGTTTGGAAACCAAGTGATCCTAAACTTTGGAAAAATGCCCATGCGCATTTTACTCGCACGCCTGCAAATAAATGGACGGGGCGCGAAAAACTTCCTAAAAGTTGGGAGATTGAACTCTCTGGATTGACTTTTCGAATTGAGCCCTCTGATTTTGGGCACTTAGGGATTTTCCCTGAGCATGAGAGTCACTGGCTGTGGGTCGAAGAGAAGCTGCAGGGAAAAAAAGCAAATGTTCTCAATCTTTTTGCTTACACGGGGGCGGCGACGCTTGCTGCTGCGCGCGCAGGTGCTTCGGTTTGTCATCTTGATGCATCAAAACCGATGGTTGAATGGGCGCGTGAAAATGCTAATCTTAACAATCTTAATGATCGGCCTATCCGCTGGATTGTAGATGATGTAATGAAATTTTTACGCCGCGAAGTGCGCCGCGAAAGAAAGTATGATGCGATTCTTCTCGATCCGCCAACTTTTGGGCGCGGTCCCAATGGAGAGTTATTTAAAATAGAGAGTGAGATGGGAGAGCTTTTAGATTTATGCAAAAAACTGCTTTCAGATAAACCGCTCTTTCTTCTTCTTACCTGTCATACACCCGGGTTTACACCAACTGTTTTGCAAAATCTTCTCAAGCAGACTTTTGCAAGAGGCGAGGTAGAGGCGGGTGAAACATTAATTGAAGCGAAAATTCCACTGCCTGCGGGCACTTACGCGAGATGGCTACCATGATTACAAGTTCCCAAAATGAACATATTAAAAACCTAATCCGCTTGCGGGAGCGACGCACACGCGATAAAAGCTCCACTTTTCTGATTGAAGGGTATCGCGAACTTTCGCGTGCAAAAGACTTTGTTATTGAAATTCTCTATTTTGCTAGTGAACATTTTTTAGGCGATAACGAACGTGAATTAATTGATGAGATAGCGGGGAGGGGAGCAGAAATTGTGCGTCTCTCTGAGTCGCTATTTTCTAAGGTCTCTTACCGAGACCGTCCCGATGGTTTGATTGCAATTGCGCAACAAGAACATTCGACGCTAAGTGATCTTCCAGAAAAAGAGACTCCTTTTTTTCTTCTGGGCGAGGCGATTGAGAAACCGGGAAATTTGGGAACAATGCTGCGCTCTGCGGACGCTGTTGGTGTTGATGGAGTGATTGTTTGCGATCCGCGAACTGATATTTTCAATCCCAATGTTGTACGCGCGAGTGTAGGTACACTCTTTACTCAGCCAGTTGTGCAGGCGACAACAAAGGAGACATTGCAATTTTTGCGCGAGCGCGGGATTGCAATTGTTGCAACAACTCCTCAAGCCGATTTGCTCTACACAGATGTCGATTTCACGCAGCCAGTCGCCATTGCTGCAGGCACCGAGCAGCTGGGGCTTTCAGAAGAATATTTACGCAACGCAGATATAAAAGTGCGCATACCGATGTGCGGTGTTGCCGACTCCTTAAACGTAGCTTCAGCTACCACCTTAATTTTATATGAAGTTCTCAGACAGCGTTCTCTATCTCGATAATCATCTGTTCATTGTGAACAAACCAGCAGGTTTGCTCACACAGCCGACAGAAAACTCAAGTGATTCTTTGGAAGAGCTCGCAAAAGCATATATAAAAGAGCGTTTTGAAAAACCGGGTGCTGTTTATTTACATGCTGTTCATCGATTGGATAAGCCTGTTTCGGGAATCGTACTTTTTGCGCGCACTTCTAAAGCTCTTTCGCGTTTGCAGGAGCAACAGCGCAATCGAGAAATTCAAAAAGTCTACTTTGCTTTGGTCGATCAGGAACCGAAAGACAAAAGCGGAGAGCTTAAGCATAAATTGCTCCACGGCTCGCATAAAGCTGAAGTTAGTGAGAGTGGAAAGGAAGCAATTTTGCGGTATAGGGTGGTGGGAAAAAATTTGTTGCGCATTGAGCTTATTACGGGTCGCTACCACCAAATTCGCGCGCAATTAGCTGCAATTGGATCACCGATTGTGGGAGATAAAAAGTATGGTAGTCATAAGTCTTGTGCAGAGGGGCAGATCGCTTTGCATCATGGCGAGATGGTATTTGTTCATCCCACGACAAAGAAAGAGATCAATATTTCCAAGCAACCGAAGTTTCAAACGACTGCCTAGCTTTTTTAGGCCGGAGAAAAATATCGTTTGTCGTCATGTTCACATCCATATTTAGACGAGGGTGAATTTTCGTTGAGAGGGCAAGGCCATCCTTTGATCGAATGCCTGCTGCATTGACTTCTGTGTAGCCTTTGATTTGTAAAAGATCGTCCGCATTAACGTAGAAATAAAAACCTTTTGTCGTACTCGACCTCTTCACAGATCGGGTAGTGGTGCATTTTCCCCAGTTCACTCCTGATGAGACGGGAAGTTTCTCTACAATTTCTAGTTGCTCTGCGATCTTTTTTGGGCTTTCAACTGTTTTACCTAAACGTAGATAATAGGGCTGGAATTCTTTTACCTCTGCGTGCAGAGAAAAACAGGCCAAAATAAATAAAAATTTCAATCTCTTCATACTTTCTTATTATAAGTTGTAGATAAATTTTGTGCAATCTGAAAAGCATTGAGTGCGGCCCCTTTTAATAGTTGATCTCCTACAACCCACAGGTGCAATGAGTTACTATTTTCTTTTCGTACACGTCCAACAAAAATATCGTGCTGGTTGCTCGCGGCGGCGGGTGTTTTATTGGCAAGAGTCACCCCGTTTTGGTTTTGAAGCGCGCGGCGTGCCGCTTCTTCATCGATAGGGGAGGCGAATTCGGCAAAAAGAGAGATGCTATGCGCACGCAATACAGGAACGCGAACACAAGTGGCGCTAACGGCAAGTTTGGGCAGTTCTAAAATTTTTCGCACTTCAAAAGTAACTTTTTTCTCCTCATCACCAGGGTGTAAATGTAGATCGAGAGGGCACTCTCGAGAAAGAAGCGCTTCGGTTGCTTTTCGCCCGGCGCCACTCACAGCTTGGTAACTGGAGAGAATGATGCGCCGTAGCCCAAAAAGCTTATGGAGGGGGAAAAGTGCCATTAACATAATTGAGGCTGTGCAGTTGGGAGAACTTACGAGTTGAGGCTCTTTTTCCAGAAGGTGTCCGTTAATTTCAGGAATAACAAGGGGGACATTAGGATCTTCTCTGTAAGCGCTTGAGAGATCGATTACCTGCGCGCCAGAACTCAGAGCAATTGGGATCAATTTTTTTGAGACGGCGCTGCCTGTACAGAAAAAAATAAGATCGCTATTTTCAAAATCTAAATTAGATTCTCGAGAGAATGTTTTTACAGATCTGTTTTTTAAAAGAGTTAATAACTCTTTTCCAACCATTCCCGTAGAGCCAACTACTGCAATATTTTTTGTGTTTAGCATGAATAACAAGTATGAACCAAAGCGTATTTTGAGGCGACTGGAAAAAAAATGTTCAATCTGTTACGCTCTCTAAAGAAGAATGGAAACAGCAATTCGTAAAAGTTTGGACGACGCTTCACGCGCAATCGAAGAACTGAAAAGTGATCGAGGCGTTGCGTTTATTAAAGACGTGAGCACAGCACTTGCTCGCTGCTACGATATGGGCGGCAAATTAATCGTTGCAGGCAATGGCGGAAGTCTTTGCGATGCGGCACACTTTGCAGAAGAGTTAACAGGATTTTTTCGCAAAAAACGTCGACCTCTTCCCGCAATTTGCCTTTCAGAACCGGGGCATATTACTTGCGTTGCCAACGACTCAGGCTTTGAAGATGTTTTTGTGCGTAGTGTTGAAGCGCTTGGTAAAAGAGGAGATCTCTTTGTCGCGCTAACAACAAGTGGTAACTCAGAAAATTTGCTAAGAGCGCTTAATAAAGCAAAAGAGATGGGACTGACCACTGTCGCCTTTTTAGGAAAGGGCGGGGGAAAAATGAAAGGCCTTGCTGATTATGAACTGATCATTGATGGGTTTACCTATTCTGATCGAATTCAGGAAGCGCATATGGCAGCGATTCACATTTTGATCGAGATGGTCGAGGCGCATCTCGACGTCTACAAAGAAGAGCTGGCAGTTACTTGATTGTAGCGAGCAAATTTTTTGAGCTAGGAATTAGAGCGCGTCATTATTCCTATGATTATGGCTGGCGCAAAGTTTATAAAAGTCCTCTGCCAACGATAAGCGTTGGAAACATTGCTTGTGGAGGAAGTGGGAAAACCCCCTTCACAATCATGCTGGCACGCCAGCTTGGGGCAACGAGAAAAGTCGCGATTCTATCGCGCGGTTACCGATCAAGGGCGGAAAAGTCGCTTGCGATTATGAGTAATGGAGAGGGGCCACTTCTTACGCCTGAAGAGGGGGGAGATGAGCCTTACTTGATGGCGCAAAATCTTCCAGGGGTAATTGTCCTTGTTGGAAGAGATCGCATCAAGTCTGCCAAATTGGCGGAAAGTTTAGGTGCGGAGTTGCTCATTTTGGATGATGGAATGCAGCATAGGCGCCTTCATCGCGATGAAGAGGTGGTGATTTTAGATGGTACAAATCCATTTGGACCCCTTCTGCCGCGAGGAAAATTTCGCGATTTGCCAGAGCGTTTGCAAGGAGCAACACTCATAGTGGTAAATCGCTTGGAAAATAGCGAGCAATTTGCTCGAGTAAAGCAGCAAATCGCAACATGGAGTAGAGCTCCTGTTGTGAGATGTCGGCTAAAGATGCTTTCAATTTTTGAAAGTGGGCCGGTTGCTGCCTTTTGCGCACTTGGAAATCCTGAATCTTTTTTCCTTGAGATAGAGAAAATGGGTGGGGAGTTGCGCTTGAAAAAAACATTGCCTGATCATAGGGGAATTTCGTCTTCTAAATTGCAAACTTTTGCTGAGAAAGCAAAAGCTTTAGGAGCAGAAAAAATTCTCTGTAGTGAAAAAGACTGGGTGAAGCTTGAGAAACTGACTGGTTTTCAGCTTCCACTTGATTATTTGAAATGCGAAATGGAAATCACTTCTGGAATTGAAGAGTATCACGCATGGTCGGGACAAATTGGAGAATTATGAAGTCTTGGATAAAAAAACCTTGGATTAAGATCCTTATCGGCCTTGTATTAGGGGTGACGATCGGCCTGATCGTTGGAAAAGATATAGAGATTTTCAACGTAGCTGGGAAAATCTTTATTGATTTACTTCGCATGCTTGTTGGGCTCATCATCTTCTCCTCACTTGTTGTAGGTATTTGTCACATTAATGATCCAAAAAAATTGGGTCGAATTGGCTTGACGACTTTTGCTTTCTACGCCATTACCACAGTTATTGCGATTGCAATTGGGCTTGTTTTTGCTTTTGTCATTAAACCGGGCGTGGGTTTGAATCTTAAGCATAGTTTGGGAATTAATTTTACCGAGCCCACTCTGATGAGCTGGTCGGATTTCATTCTATCCCTCGTACCAAAAAATCCCTTCACCTCTTTTACTGAAGGAAATGTGCTGCAAATTATCGTTTTTGCAGTTCTGTTTGCCTTAGGAATTACTATATCTGGTGAACGGGGAAAACCTGTATTGAGTTTTTTAGAGTCTGTTGCAGAAATCATGTACTCACTTGCTCACTTAATCATGCGCCTTGCTCCTATTGGAGTCTTTGCTCTTATGGCTTCGGCGATTGGATCAACGGGAATCCGTCTTATCTATCCCCTTGCAAAATTTCTTGCCTGTAACTATCTCGCCTGCCTAATACAGATCGTTGTTATCTTTAGTCTGATCTTGCGCTATGCAAAATTGGAAATCTCTCCTTTTTTCAAAGGGATGAAAGATGCTATTGTCGTTGCTTTTTCTACCTCGAGTAGCTCAGCAACGCTTCCCGTATCTTTAGAATGTGCCCGCGATCATTTAGGTGTTTCAAAAGATGTTGCAGGGTTTGTGATGTCTCTTGGCTCAACTGTTAACATGAATGGGGCCGCGATTGGACAAGCTATTTCTGCTGTTTTTATTGCGCAAGCTTACGGCATTCCCTTAAGTGCACTCAAAATCGTAACTCTTTTTGTTATCTCACTCGTCTCAGCAATTGGTGCTGCTGGCGTTCCGGGTACAGGGCTGATTATGCTTTCTGTAGTGCTTAACGCGATGGGACTCCCACTAGAAGGAATTGCACTTCTTGCTGGTGTTGACCGCATCCGTGAAATGATTTCCTCTGTTGTAAACGTTCTTGGCGATGCGGCAGCGGCCGTCTTTATTGCTAAGCGCGAAAAGCAGATTGATGAAGACCAATATCACCATACAACCTGGCTTGAATAATTATGGAAGAAGTACGACTGCCAAAGCTTGGCGAGAGCATCCTTAGCGCAAAAATTGTTCAGTGGTTTAAAAAAGAAGGGGAGCGGATCGACTTAGATGAGCCACTTCTTGAAGTCTCAACAGATAAAGTGAACAGTGAAATTCCTTCACCAGTTTCAGGAGTTATCCGTAAGATTTTTGCCGCGCCGGATACCGATCTCGATGTTGGCGCGCTTCTCTGTCATATCGAGACAGGAGAATCGGCTACTCCCTCAGCTCCTATCGAAGAAAAACAGCCTGATGAACCGACATCTCAAGAATCAATGGAGCACTATCTCTCTCCAGCTGTCATACGCATGGCAGGGGAAGCGGGAATTCCAATCGAGGAGATAAAAAAAATTCGCGGTACGGGCGCTGGTGGACGTATTAGCAAAAAAGATTTGCAAAACTATATGCAAAAAGTGCCTCTTTCCGATAACGAAGAGCGCATAAAAATGAGTGGCATGCGCAAAGCGATTGCCGAAAGCATGGTTCGCTCATTCTATCAAGCACCCCACGCTACACTTGTTGCAGAAATCGATATTACCAACTTGAAAAACACCATCTCTACGCAAAAAGAGACTTTTCAAAAAGAGCATGGCTGCAAACTCACTATTACAAGTTTTGTAGCAGAAGCGATCAGCCGATCGCTAAAAGAATTCCCTCTCCTCAATGCATCTGTTGATAATGATCACATAATTCTTAAGCATCACATCAATCTTGGAATTGCTGTAAGCGTAAAAGAGGGGATACTTGTTCCCGTTATCCCGCAGATTGATGAGCTTTCGCATCCACAAATTGCGAAAAAGCTTAGTGAGCTTGCTCAAAAAGCCCGCAATTCAACCCTTAAGCCAGATGAAGTTCAGGGAAGTACAGTTACTATGACAAATTTTGGGATGTCAGGCATAAAAATTGGCATTCCGATTATCAACTACCCAGAAGTAGCGATTATTGGCATGGGTGCAATTGAGAAAAAAGTTGTCGCGCTTGAAGATGACTCCTTTGCTGTGCGCTCAGTTATCAATGTTTCACTCACTTTTGACCACCGCATTATCGATGGGATGTATGGTTGCAACTTCCTTGCTAGCATAAAAGCGTTCCTCGAAAAATAGTCTGTCAATCGCTGCAGAATATTTTTTCATAACTTGAAGAATATTGTTATGAGGTGGTAGTCTGCAGGAATGAAAAAATATTTGATTACTTTTGTTCTAATTGTGACTTGCTTACAAGCTGGTTATCACTCTCAATATAAACAGGACCAAATACTCAACGAGTCGATATTTCGCAATAAGAGAAAAGGATTTTTCGTTGAAATTGGTGCCTTTGATGGGGTGCAATTTTCAAACACAAAATTTTATGAAGAGGCTTTAGGCTGGAAAGGGATTTGTGTTGAGCCTATTCCGGAGCATTTTGAATCTCTTGTGATAAATCGCCCTAATTCTGCTTGCATTAACGCTTGTATTGCTGAAGTTCCTGGCACTGCAACTTTTCAAAGAGTGAAGTCAAAAGATCCTCACACAGAAATGCTTAGCGGACTCCTGGATAAATACTGCTCTCGGCATCTTAATCGCACGCTTCGTGCAACGGAGAAAGATAGGGGTGAGATTGAAATGATTGAGGTTGAATGCATCCGCCTTGATACAATTTTAGATCAGAATCAAGTTACGCATATTGATTATCTCTCTATTGATACAGAAGGCGGGGAGCTAGCAATTCTTAAATCAATTGATTTTAATCGCTACGATATAACAGTCATAGGAGTGGAGAACAATTACAGTTCTCCTGATTTTAAGGCGTTTATGGAAAATTCCGGCTATACGTTAGTAGGGCAATTAGGAGATGAAATCTATTTAAAGAATGCAGAAATAGAGAGGATAAATAGCTCTTTTCGAAAAAAATCTTATGCGAAAACATTGACAGCTCTTTTGGCAAGCGATACCGATTCTATTCCAAAAGTATTGCAAGCGGGAACGGTCTTTAATAAAGGAAGAAATGCATTTCAGCTAATGCACAATGGCGTGAAGATCCAAATACGGGACCAAAGAGAGCGAGATCGAAAGATCATTCGGGGTTTGAAGGGACACTGCAATCCTCAAGAAGAAAAGGTTTTTTATGAAATATTAAAAACAATTCCTGAAAGCGCTTCGATTATTGAGTATGGAGCAAGATGCAGCTTTCTCCCTCTTTGGTTTACCCATGACTCTTTGATGAGAAAAGCTTTTCTCATCAATCCTGATATGAAGGGCTTGGAAATCAGTAGGCAAAATTTTACTTTAAATAAAAATATGCAGGGAAAGTTTTTTCACTGTTTTTTAGGAAATTCCAATCAACCTGCAGCAAAGGTAAAGAAAAAAAGTTTAGACAAATTTTTTAAAGATGAAAAGATCTCCCACGTCAATATTGTGCATTCCGATTTAAAAGGGGCTGAATACGAGCTGCTATTGGGAGCGGAGAGGCTAATCAAAGCGGATAAAATTGATTATTTTTATCTCTCTACGCATGATGATGTGGCACATATGCACTGTCTAGAATTTTTTCAAGAACACAGAATGCAGGTTATTGCCGCATATGATCGTAGAGAAAGTTTTTCAGGTCCTGGACTTATCGTGGCAAAAAGGCCTGGAGTTCAAGGCCCAACAAAAATTGAAGTGAGCAAAAAGAGAGTAGATGAATAAAATAGTTTTAGGCTTAGTGGCAATCCTTGCCAACATTAATCCCATAGAAGCGAACCTTGCGCAGGATTATCAAACAAAATACCCCCATGTTAAAGGGTATTTAGAGAAATACCCAAAAAGAGTGAGTGATCTTTCAGAAGAGTATCTAATTTGCACACTTCCTAGATCAGGTACTAATCTGACAATGTCTATATTAAGCCAGCTAACAGGAAGAAATTGCTACTGGTCTCTCGGAGAATTATGGAAAAAGGGGATTGTATTTAACCGAGCTAATGCAAATACTGATCCAAAACTTTTTCCAATACTGGGCTCTCA
>JAJFMI010000102.1 GCA_021772235.1 Chlamydiota bacterium | reverse complement strand
GGCCATGATTATTTGCTCTCATTTTACTGGAACATCCGGTCGCGAAATCATCGCAACAGTAGATTGTGAAGGCACACTAATCGAGCAGTACCACCAAGCCTTAGATTTCATCACTTCCCGTCTAATAAAATCCTCTTCTTTTAAAAATACTGTCCGGGAGGATACTTTGGAGATCCCCTTAATTGCAATCAGAGAGGCACTTCTAAACGCCATTGCGCATCGCAACTATATGATCAAGGCCCCAACCAAAATTGCCATTTATGACAACCGCATCGAAATCTTTAGTCCTGGCCAGTTTCCAGGTCCGATTGATCTTGAGAATTTGCGCGCAGGGATCACTTACCTTCGCAACCCCGCTCTCTGCAAAATTCTTCGTGAACTTGGGTACATTGAAAAATTAGGTAGCGGTATCATCACAATTTTAGATAGTTATGAAGAAAGCGGGTTGGCTACTCCCCAAATTCTCGAAGGAAAAAACCACGTTAAATGCATTTTACCAAGAGAGCATAAAAATGCTCTCCCACAAACTGACGAAGAAAGAATTCTAGATCTACTTTCATCCTTAGGAGAAATCACAACAAGAGACATTCAAAAACTCTTGAAAGTCTCGCGCGCAACTGCTTTGCGAAGAGTGGAAAATCTTATTGAAAATGGTACCCTTGAAAAGATAGGAAAAACTCGCTCTGTTCGATATCGCCGAATAATTAGCTCTTGAAGTAGCGGTCGATGCCTTCGGCAACAGAAAGCGCGATGCGGTCGAGATAGCGATACTCTTTAAGAAGGGATCTTTCGCTCTTATTTGTGACAAAACCTCCCTCAACAAGAATAGAGGGCATGTCGGTTTCGCGGATGACGTGAAAATTACCCGTCTTGACTCCACGCGAGTGGGCACCAGTTCGGGCTATTAATCGATGAAGGACACAGGTAGCGAGTTTTTTAGAGCCATTTAGTCGCCACGGCTCTTTTGAATTATAGTAGTAAACTTCTATGCCTTTTGCATCTGTGCTTTTTGCTGCATTATAGTGAATACTTACAAAGAGTCGTGCTTTGGCCTTATTAGCGATTTGCGCGCGTTTGGCCAGTGGAATAAATTCGTCTTTGGTACGGGTCATTTGTACGCGATAGCCTTTTTTGCGCAGATGTATTTGCACAAGTTTTGCCGTACGCAGAGCTGAAATTTTCTCAAAAAGCCCTCCACAGCTCGCACCATTGTCCATACCACCATGTCCAGCGTCAATGATGATGAGGGGGGAAGGCTTTTTTGTGATAGTCGGTTTGCGCGCAACAGATCCTTTCACTCCAGGGGAGGGGGGCGCGCGACGTGCGTTAGAGCAGGAAGCAAAAAGGATGAGTATCGTAAAGAGCAAAAATCTCTTGCAAAGCATATTCGCTAGTGTAATTTTTTTAGGGCCTCTTTCGCAACTTCTTTGTCATCAAATGCAATAGTTTTATGCTCCATTACCTGTGTATTCTCATGTCCCTTTCCCGCAATCAAGATGATATCACCTTTTTCAGCTCTCTGAATTGCCTCTTCAATGGCAGTTTTGCGATCTATTTCGATAGAATATTTTTTTTCATCCGTAAACCCTTTGGCTATTTCCAAACAGATAGAAAGTGGATCTTCTTTTCGCGGGTTATCTGTTGTAATGATGCTATAATCGGAATGTTTTTCTGCTACTTGTGCCATTTTTTCTCGCTTGCTCTGATCGCGATTGCCTCCACAACCAAAAACGGTGATGATTTTTCCTTTCTTTAGCTCGCGAAGAGTTGTGAGGACGTTTTTTAATGCATCGTCTGAGTGCGCAAAGTCAATAAAAACTGAAAGCCCTTGCCGGTTTGGAATCGATTCAAGTCGTCCAGGAACAGAGCGAAAGGTTGAGATTGCCGCAGCGCACTCCACAAGTGAAAAATTGCGCAAAAGCCCCACTGCCATGGCACTCAAAATGTTATAGATGTTAAAGCGTCCAATGAGTTTTGTTTTTACGTGCGCCTTCTCCCCTTTGTAGGTTACGGCAAAGTTCGTATACTTTTTTCCTAATGAGATTTCAAATGCACGCAAATCAGCATTATTCTCTATTCCATAAGAAAGAACTTTTGCTTTTGTCATCCCTTTGAGTTCATCAAATTCTGGGATGTCCCTATTCAGTATGGCGTGTTTGTCTGCAGCTAGGCCTCGAAAAAGTATTCCCTTTGCATTTAGATAGCTCTCTAGGTTCTGGTGGTAATCGAGATGGTCACGCGAAAAATTTGTGAAAACGCCCACGTCAAAAGCAATTCCTTGCGTGCGTCCCTGTTTTAATCCATGTGAAGAGACTTCCATTACTGCTGCTGGGTAACGGCTATTACGGATTTCTGCAAGCAGATGTTGCAGGGTAACACTATCAGGTGTTGTCAATGTTGCGGGTAGATGCTGCTTACCTACGACGTACTCTATTGTGCCAATTAGACCACAAAACTCCCCTTCTGCATCAAGTAAGTGTTTGATAAGATAGCTCGTTGTTGTTTTTCCATTGGTGCCCGTTATACCAATTGTAAAAAGATGTTCTGATGGATCATCATAGTAGGCTTTGGCAAGCATTGATTCAATACTTGACGGATCGGGGTGGATCACTTGGGTCACACCGCGTAAAAATGGATCATAGATATCGGTTAAAATTGCTTTTGCGCCAGCGACAACAGCATCAGTAATGTAATGCGCGCCATCGTCTGCAAAGCCACGTTTGGCAATAAAAAGATTCCCTGGTTTAACAAGTTTCGAATGAACGGAGATTCCGGTGATCTCCACCTCTTTACTTCCCTTTACGCTTATCTGAGATAGTCCCTTAAGGAGTTTCTTTAGTTTCATTAGTTGTACGCATCATAGAGCTCTTTTAACTCTTTTGCTTCGCGCATCCAACTAGCTGTAGATAAATCAGAGCGCGGATCGCCCCTAGGATATCCTGTTGGATCATCTGGCGCAACCCCTAAATATTTCAACGTTCGTAAACCTATTTTGCTAAAGACGGGTGCAGCGCTTTTTCCTCCATAATGGGTCATTCCGTAGCCAGGAATAAAACGGTATTCCGGCTCATCTATCGAAACCATCAGGACAAATCGTGGATTTTCTGCCGGTGCGCATCCCAAAAATGTTGCCATATGCACTCTCTTCGAGTACTTCCCCCCTTTAAGCTTCTCTGTCGTGCTAGATTTTCCCATTTCTGTATATCCATGAATATCTGCACGCGTGCCTGAACCTCCCGGCTTTGTCACAAACCTTAATGACTGCTTAAGCCTCTGACAAATCTCATAAGGAATTTTCTGCACAGGCTCCTGCGCCTGAACCAAGGTCGGTTTGACAAGCTTACCTCCATTCACAATCATCGAAAAGGCGCGCACCATTTGAATGCCCGTTGTCGTTAAATTGTATCCCATCATCAATGAGTAAGGCGTTGGTGCCGACCATTCCATTCGTCCCGACGGATAGAGACGACCTGGTCGCGGAACAAATCCTGGAGATTCTGATGGCAGCTCAATCCCACTTTTTTGCCCCAAACCAAAACGATCAATCATCTGATCGCGCAGCCACTCTGCTCCTAAACGATCAATAATCCGTTCGACAATCTGTCCCAAATAGACGTTTGAAGATTTCTGAATTGCCATGTCTAAATTTAAAAAGCGATGCGTCCGCACATCTGTTAAAGGCTTGCTTCTCCCTTTAAAGTAGCGACGATCACAAGGGATCATTTCTTGGGGATCAAAGATGGGTTTTTGCCCGCGCGCTTTGACTTCTTCATTTGCAAAAAGCATGATACTTGATGAGATCGCTTTCATTGTGGAGCCAGGTTCAAAACTATCAGAAAAAGCGTGCAGACGGGTCGCCTCCATCATCTCATTATCGTTAAAAAACTTGTTGTAATTTGTTGGATAGAAAAATGGGTATTGGGCGTA
>JAJFMI010000101.1 GCA_021772235.1 Chlamydiota bacterium | reverse complement strand
TTTTTGCCTCATCAAAAACAATCCCACTCTCCATTGCATGACGTGGTGAGCGCAGCAAAAGACGCGAGCCATCCTTTCCCTTTAATAGCTTATCAAAATAGAGCTCCACACCACCTGTCGGCAGTTTTTCATCCACCCCCCGCGTGACCGTATGCAAAATTTGTCCCATCAACTTGCCATAAGGGTAAGATCGTTCACGGTCTTCGATAAAGAAAAGGGCATTGCGGGGTAATCGATTGGCACGCGCAAAATCTTTCCACCAATTGCGCACACGATCGCGTTTTTCAATCGGTAGAAAAGCTTCAATTTTTCGCGAGCGAGAGGGTTTTGTAAGCTCATGCAAAATTCTCTCCTCGCCTCTGCGGTCATAATCTAAATTTTGCGCAATATTCCGCGCAATCTCTTCACAAAAGCCGCTTGGAATCGCAAGAGGATCGACATAAAAATGGAACTTTTCTACATCTACCACAAGAGGAATTTCTTCATTTGGGTGACTCACCTTTCGAGATTTAGCAAAAAAGCGGCCACGTTTGGCGGGAATCGTTACGCGAAGTTGGTGTTGGGATTTAGCAAGACGCGCCCATTTCTCCCCCTCCACAATCTGGATTTGGAAAAAACGTACAACTAAAAGCGAAAATAAGCCCCCCAAAAAGAGCGCAACAATAATAAGACGTTTAATTTTACTGTATGGATCCGACGATGAGTGGGGTTCTAGCCGGCTTCGTGGTCTCTTCTGTTTGCAATAGCGTTTCATTAGCCTTTACAATATGGCAATCTTGCGGAAATTTCAAATGACTAAATTCGCCTTGCTTGGCAAGTTCAAGCAAACGGTCGGGATTTTCGATCGCATCAACAGCATATTGCATGCCACGCAACTCTTCTTTTAACGTTTTGATTTCAGAGCAAAGCTTCGGAATTTCTACGCGCGCAGTCGTGACTTCATTCTGCTTGATCATATAAGAGCTGACCATCCAAGAGGCAAGTGCTACTCCCAGCAAAATTTTATAACGCATTTTTCATCAAAGCTCGTAGTTTAGCGCTACGTGAGCGCGAATTCGCCATAATCTCCGAACGCGTCGGAACAATAGGCTTTTTAGTTAAATTTTCAAAAGCGGCCGCATCCATCTTTTCTAAAGGCTTTGCCGCCTCGCGAAAGAGATTTTTTACAATGCGATCTTCCAAGCTGTGGAAACTGATGACCCCCATTTTCCCACCGGGTGCCAGATAATCCATCGCCTTCTTCAATCCCTCTTCAGCAGACTCTAGCTCCTTATTTACAAAGAGGCGCAAACCTTGAAAAACAAGAGTTGCCGGATGAATACGTCTACGAATGCCCTTGCAAGACTCTAAAATCACATCAGCTAATTCTTTAGTCGTAGTGATCCGTTTCTTTTTGCGAGCTGCGACAATCGCTTTTGCATACTGGCGCCATTTTGGCTCCTCACCATAATCGCGCAAAATATCGCCGAGTTTTTTCTCGTTATAACGATTGACAATCTCTTCAGCTGTAGTTGTAATCTGCTTATCCATACGCATATCGAGGGGTCCTTCTTGTTGGAAGCTAAACCCTCGCTCCCCTTCATCTAGCTGCATTGACGAAACCCCTAAGTCAAAAAAAAACCGTCGACCAAATCGATCTTAAGCTCATTGAGCACTTCATCGACCTCAGAAAAGTTGCTCTTCATAAAGACCACTTTTTTCCCATACGGCTTGAGACGCTCCATCGCAATTTTTAGCGCCTCCTCATCCTGATCGCACCCAATATAGGTTTCGATCTCAGGATGATTTTCCAAAAGAGCCTCGGCATGGCCGCCAGCTCCCAGGGTTCCATCGAAAAATACCCGGACATCTTGATCCGCAAAGAGATCTAAAAACTCCTGTTTCAAAACTGAGACATGTTTCTCAGAGGGGCAGGAGCTCTTCTTCTTTTTCCGGGGCATCTTCTTTCTCGTTTAAGAGAGCAAACGACTCATCTAAGAGTTCTTTTAAGAGTTCCTGCGGATTGTCCGCACGAAGGAAACTCATTAGCTCGCACTCGTATTTTTCTTTAGGCCAGATCTCAATCTTATTGAGAACACCGGCGACAATAATTTCCTTTTCGAAGCCAATCGCCTTTTTTAAGATTGGCGGAATCGCAACCCGGCCAACCTTATCACAAGTCGTGTGGTGCAACGTGGAGAAGAAAATCGTAAAAAACTTCTGGAATTTAGCAATGTGCAATTTAGCGCGGAACTTTTCAACAAGCGCCTCGATCTCGCTTTTGCGATAGATCGCAAGACAGCCGCCCAAACCGAGACCGATGACAAATTCCAATTTGCCATCTTCGACTAAGCCATAACGCATTGCCTGCGGCAAAACGAAGCGGCCCTTCTCATCGAGCTTGGACTCATTCGATCCACTAAAAAACTGCTGATTCATTACTTATTTCCCACTTAATTCCACATAGTAGCGATGAAAACCCAATATTGCAAACGAAATTCCCACCAAGTTGTCGACAACCGTGTGCATAACCAACATAAACCCTTCATTAAAAGAGAGATAACAATGTGGGAAAAAGTGGGAAAACTTTTTCTTCATGTCTAAAATACTTTCTTTATAGTGAGGAAAAGAGGTAGATCATGAGTGAATACGATATTAGTCAGTACAGCACCATTGACAACCTGCCAGTTGAGACATCAAATCGACGCGCGCAAGACATGGAAAGCCCAGGGCCCAATCTTCGAGATGCACCTCGGATTGCTAGCAGCACTCAAATTGATGTTACTACCCCCGCTTACGCAACTCAATCGAGCGTTTTGACAGGAACGCAAGCGCGAAACAAATCCTTTTCTGATTTTAACCCTCCAACCGGGTATAATACAGGAACAAAGAACTTTTCCCATCTCGTCATCCCCTCTATAGGAGATAGCGATCGGCTAAGTTCTTTAAGTGACAAATTGCAATCCTTGCCAGATTTAAATGACACGGAAAGCACCGAAGTGGGAAAGTTGACCACCTTCTTTTCCACAATGGGCAACTTAAATAACATCTTAAGCGATGTACATGGAAGCATGAGACAATTTACACGAGGCTAGAGAATAGAAAATGACACGCAATTGGATGGAAATGCTGGGATGGAATGAGGAGAACCTCGAAGATATCCGTTACGTTGGCTACTCCTATATAAAGGAAGGCCAATACAAAATTGCCCTTACTTTCTTTGAAGCCCTCGTCATTTTACATCCCGAAAGCGCCTACGATCATCAAACCCTCGGCGGCCTCTATCTTCAACTCGGAGATAATATGGCAGCACTTAAAACTTTAGAGCGCGCCCTTGAACTGGACCCGAGCCACATCCCAACTCAGCTCAATCGCACAAAAACCCTCTTCTCTCTCGGCTACCGCGACCAGGCCCTAGAAACCGCAAAAAACCTCTCCTCATCCGAGGATACTCACATCGCCGGCCAAGCCTCTGCCCTTATTGAAGCCTACTCTTAAATTTATTCTAATTAATTACTATTTGTGATATAATAGTAACATGATTAAAGAAATTTGTTGCAAAACCTCTGAATATTATGATTTTTTCATCCCTCCTAATCGTGATGATCGAATCAAGCGGATAAGAAAAATGATCTTATCGGATACCATTTTTGATTGCAGTAATGCTCGCATTGAAGAAGAAAAAGAAAACAGTAAAACAGCTCCCGTTTACCAAAAGCTAGCTAGGTCTGCTTTTTTCGCCTACCGACATGCAGCAATCGGCCTTCCAGTACTAAAATTCATCTATTATGTAATTCTAACAGATAAAATCACAAATTGTGTTTTCAATATACCTGTTAACAAAAACATCAAAGCCCTTGATGATTTAGCATCTACCGTTTCATTTATCCCCTTAATTCCCCTTCTATTAGTTATTCCAAAATCTTGTTTTGATCATATTAGCACGCCATTGTTTGAAGAAATTCTACACCGATTCGTTTTTCAAAATATTCTAGAGAAAACCCAAAATAAACTCAAAAAAGCTTTTCCAAAACTTACAAACCAAAGAATTTCTTCTTACATTTGCTCGCCCTCTTTTTGCACAATATCATGCGCTGCATACTTTGCTCTTTCACACCTACCAAAAGCGAAGGCAGCTACAGAGCAGAGATTTGCTTTATCGCTGTCGATTTATATCTTTATTTTTCCTGTCTGCTCTTTGCACTATCAAATTTTCGGCAACCTAACCTATCCAATTTTAACACATCTTGGAGTCAATAGTATCGCTAGTAAGATCGTAAGATCCAAAGTTTTATGTACGCTGACAACTTTATCCTATCTCACCTACTTACTTATGCTAATAGTGTTGCCCTACAGAAAAACTGAAAATCAACAAGATAGGCCTGCTTGATCCTATTTTTCTTTATTTGGAACAACATACGCTTGTTTAGGATGGGTTGGTTGCTCTGGATAAAGATAAGCAAGCTCCCCTTCTTGAATCATTTTTGTTAAAAATTTATCTCTTAAATATCGAGGCGCTCTATTAAATATTTTGGAAAGATGTACCAATTGAAGCGCCTTTAGCGCGCAAAGCGCCTTGATCAAAAACCTGATTTTTTCTGAAGACGAACGTTTTTCCAAAGACTTCAAATCATTTATTAGCTTTTCACTCATTCGTGGGAAATCTTCTGGGAACCCCTCATTTAAGGAGCTAATATGAGGGGTTACCCCCCCTGATAACGAGCTTATCGGGGGGGTTAGGGCAAAATCAGAAAGGGTATAATAAGTGCGATTGCCTGATCCTTTCATAGTTAAAAGTCCTAAATCACGCAGATGTGTAAGAGCTCGAGATGCCACAAGCGTATCCACTCCATTTACTTGTCGGTAATCTTGATTTGTCATGGCACCCATTTCGCGCAAAAGGACAAGCGCACGTCTTTCAGCATCAGAAAGTTTCATTATGGCAAACTGCGCAAGCCATTCCAAATCTTGCTGATTGAGTAGATGATGGGGAAGAAGAACAAGATCAAACTCATTACTGCTACGGTTACTTTCAATAATCGGTGGTGTTGTGAGTCCAGCTTCTTTCATCCATTTCATCATGGAAGAAATGCCGGTGCCTTTATTTTCTGCGAACTTCAATTCGTGAAAGACAGAGGAGATAATCTGATTTCTCTGATAAGACCCTGTTTGTCCTAGTAGACCGATTCAAAAGTTTTTGATCTAAAACAACGCGAAATCTCTCGCGATTGGGCTATTGCAAATCGCTCAATATTGATAATATGGATCGATTTGAAATAGTTCAATCCCGTGGATTTGGCGCCGTTTTAGATTGAATAACTTTTGAATCGGTCTACTAGCTCATCAAAAGGCTTAAGAGAGTAACCAGCATTTTTAAACTCAAGCCTATTGGAATAGCGTATAACAAGTGTTGGTTGACCTTTGCGATAATCGCGATGCATCATAGCATTCGCTAAAGCTTCACGAATGACATTTTCTGGGATAAGTGGTGTATCGGTTCGCTGTAGGGCACCTTTTTCAAGGCCAAAAAGTTTAGGTAAATCTCCCATAATTTGCGTATGCAATTTAGGTAAAAGCGTAACGAGCGCTTCTCGATAATCCATAGAAAAATGTCGTGATGAAGGATTTGCTACCCATTCAGGCCCTCCTGTCATAACATAATCGACTCGCGATGTCATGGGCAACAGACGTCGTAATCCCATTCTCGATCCAAAGAGCAATAATCCTGCAACATTAGGAACGTATCTATCTCCTTTGCAAACAACACAGCGTAAAGAAAGCAAAAGATCGTGATCACTTAATTTTAACTCTGCGGCCTTAGAATCAACATACTGACGTTCTCTGCGATAAGCCAAAATCGCATCAGGCTCTATGTCTTCCCAGGTCGCGTCGGAAAAGACTTCTTTTTCAT
>JAJFMI010000011.1 GCA_021772235.1 Chlamydiota bacterium | reverse complement strand
CACTCAAAGCATATGAGATCGATAACTTGAACATTGAACTCAATGCACCGGAAATTCCAGCAGGTGATGGGAGCTTTTCATACTTTTTGGACAAGATTGAAAAGTGTGGCGTTGCTGTTCTTCCCGAGTCCAAGGAAATTTATCGCCTTAAAGCGCCTGTATTTTGGTCGCGTGATGATGTGCACTTAGTGGCACTTCCATCAGAAGATTTCCGTATTAGTTATACATTAAACTATCCTAACTCCGATCTTTTAGGCGCGCAGTTCTTCACAATGGAGATCAACCCGGAAGCGTTTAAAAAAGAGATTGCGCCCTCGAGGACATTTGCTCTCTACGAAGAAATTGTTCCTCTAATTGAACAGGGAAATATTAAAGGTGGCACGCTGGAAAATGGAATCATCATCAAAGGTGATACCGTTTTAAATCCAGAAGGTTACCGTTTTTCTAACGAACCTGTACGACATAAACTTGGCGATCTTGTTGGCGATATCTCCTTGACGCAGCACACCATTTTGATGCACATTATAGCTCTGAGATCGGGTCATACGTCTAACGTAGCATTGGCCAAAGAGCTATTAGATCACATCAAGATGGAGTATTCCTTATGAAAGAGTCCCTCGACATAAAAAAAATTATGGAAGTGCTGCCGCACCGCTATCCTTTTCTACTTGTCGACCGCATCAGAGAAATTGATATTGAAGCGGGAACAATTGTCGGAGAGAAGTGCGTCTCGATGAATGAACTTTTTTTCCAAGGCCACTTTCCTGGTAATCCTGTGATGCCTGGTGTGCTCATTATTGAAGCCTTAGCACAAACAGGTGGCGTGTTGATTCATCATAAAGGTTACACAGAGCACCTGGCTCTTCTGCTAAACATAAACAACGCTAAATTTCGCAAGCCCGTAGTGCCTGGTGACCTGTTAACATTGCACGCAAAAGAAGTGCACTTTAGTGCGCGTGCTGGGAAAATTGAAGCGAAAGCAATGGTTGGTGATCAAGTCGCGGCGCAGGCAGAAATTGGGTTTGCTCTCATCAAAAAGGAGCAAGCGTGATCCACCCAGCAGCAATCATTGAAGATGGAGCCGAAATTGCAGAAGGCGTAATCGTCGAGCCCTATGCTGTGATCAAAAAACACGTACGCTTAAAAAAAGGTGTTGTTATCCATGCGCACGCTTATATCGATGGACACACAACTATTGGCGAAAATACCGTAATCTATCCAAGTGCTGCGATTGGCCTAAAAACCCAGGCGCGCAAGTTTGCAGGAGAGACCACTTACGTCACAATTGGCAAAAATTGCGAAATACGCGAGTTTGTCACCATTAACGCCTCATATGATGAAGGCTCCACCGTCTCTATTGGTGATAATTGTCTCATCATGGCTTATTGCCACATCGCGCACCACTGTAAATTGGGTAACCATATTACCATGGCAAACTCTGCCATGTTAGCTGGACACGTTACGATAGAAGATTACGCAATTATTGGCGGGATGACCCCCGTGCATCAGTTTTCTCGCATCGGCTGTTACTCCATGGTCGGTGGATTTTCTCGCGCCTCGCACGATATACCTCCCTACACGCTAGGATCTGGCATCCCATATCGCCTTGGCGGACTCAATATTATCGGATTGAAGCGCAATAATTTCTCCGTTGAATCGCGTCGCGCCCTAACAAAAGCCTTTTTGCTAACCTACCGACGTGGGCTCACGCTTCCTGAAGCGATCAAGCGCATTGAAGAAGAAGTTCCTGCTGATCCACACGTAGCGCACTGGCTTGATTTTTGTAAAACTACCAAACGCGGAATCATTGGATTAGAAGGCGTCACGCGCATGCGACCTGAAGACCTAGAAGAAGATAGAGAACTCCTTGAAGTATGAAGATCGTATTCTTCGGAACCCCGCCAGTCGCAGCAAAAATCCTTGCCTCGCTCTTTGAAACAGAACATGAAATCGTCGCCGTCATCTCCCGTCCAGACAAACCCAAAGGACGGTCAAAAAAACTTGCACCCACAGCAGTAAAAGAATACATCCAGCTGCACCATCCTGATGTGCCACTTTACCAACCGACAAAAGTCTCTTCCGAGGAGAGTATTTCACTAATCCGTTCATTTGAGCCTGACCTTTTTGTCGTTGTTGCCTATGGCGCGATACTAAAGCAAAACCTTCTCGACGTGCCAAAACTCCTTCCTATTAATATCCACTTTTCTCTGTTGCCAAAATACCGTGGTGCTGCACCGATGCAGCGCTCCATAATGACAGGGGAGAAAGAGACAGGCGTTACATTTATGGCGATGGATGCGGGCATGGATACAGGAGATATTCTGCGTGTCGAAAAAATTCCTTTAGAAGAAAATCAAACATTGCAAGAGCTCGAGCTTGCGCTAACAAAACTGTCGCGCACCACATTCCCCAGGTTTTTACAAGACCTCGAAGAGGGAAAAATCGAACGTCATGTGCAGAAGCATGAGCTCGCCACTCATGCAGCAAAAATTGAAAAAAAAGATTGTAAAATCGATTTTTCCCAATCAGCAGAAATCATTCATAATCAGATTCGCGCGCTAAACCCTGCGCCGGGTGCCTTTACGACAGTTGAAATTCAAGGTAAATCCTTGCGATTGAAAATTCTCCGCACGCAGGTAGTGAATGGATCAGGTCATCCCGGTCAAATTACTTCCTACACACCTAATGAATTTACGGTCTCTTGTGGGAGGAAATCCCTGCAAATTTTTGATCTTCAGCTAGAAGGAAAGAAACAGATGCGGGCAAGTGACTTTGTCCGTGGCCAACAAAAATTCATAATCCTTTAACAATAAATTCACATTTGTTACTCTCATCGAAATAAATCTAAGAGGTGAAAGATGAGTGGATCAGTAATTCTGTCAGAAGCGTGGAATGTAACAAAATACTATGTAAATGAAAATCGTTTTGACGCACTAAGAGGGTGCTCTTGGTTAGGAAAGGTGGTGAATTATGGGCAAGGTGAAGAGTTAAAAAATTCAGAACTCGTTAAGGGTTGTGGGGCTGCATTGAAATGCGCATATCCACTAGAGCTCTTAGGGAATGCGATCTCCTTTGGGCAAACATTTCAAACAGGAAAAACACTTGGAGATAAAGTATTCCAGTTCTCACTGCTTGCAGAAGCTTTTCCTCGTGCATACGATGTTGCAGCAGAATTTTTTGGGTTTGAGAAAGAGAGTATCCCTGGTGGAGACATTATAAGAACATTTGGAGATGTTGCAGGGTTATACGCGGGTGGGAAAATTGCCGTCGGTGCGATTGATAAGTTACAGGCTGTCAAGGGGATTAAAGGGGCTGAAAAGATTGAGCAGTATGCGTGGCTGGTCTTTGGGTTAGGATTTGCAATTGTTGAAGCAAAAGCACTTTATACTGCCTACCAATCTGATGGAAAAGACACTAATAAAGATAAGAAGACATCATTGTCCGAGAGAAGTTTTACTCTGCTTTTGAGCTCAATGACAACATTAGGATTTCTTACGGCAACATACATTAATAATAAATAATAGGAGATAAGTTATGATTACTGCAGCGCAAAACTATAGTTCAAAAGCGATTCAAATGTTGGATGGCATTTTTGGGTTAAAAAGCTCTCATGGAAGAGAGTTTAACTTGATTCAAAAAACCTCTCTTTGTGGACAGCATTTCTTTTCCGAGCAAAAAGAATACTTTCAAACGCCATTAGTTTGGTCATCTATATGCAAGACTCTGCTTGCACCAGGAATAGCAGCGCGCCATGTTTACTACCGTGGTGTTGAGACGATAAATCTTGGTCAATCATATAAAGAATGGAGAAGTGAAGATAAAACATTTACTGCATTTCTGTTTGGTGACAATAGAGAAGAAGTTAAAAAATTGGGCGCTAGAGAAGGTGATGTTAAGCTAAAGGATGTAGCGCATAATAGCCCTTCGCTACTGGGATGGGCGGTTGGTCTTTCAAAACTTGCGCAAAAAGTGAGCGATTCAGCAGGTAATTTACTCTACTTTACTATGCCCCCAAGTCTGACATTTTCACAAGACAGTTTAAAAACTGTGAAAGAGTGGAAGTCTACGTTTCAGGTCGTGGAGTATGTCTCTGCTTTTTTCTGGGATGCTATAAAACTTTTGAATTGTGAGGGTTCAAAGTACAATGACGTTTTTGAAACGACGACAAACTTTTTTGGAGCAGCTGCGGCAACAGCATCAGCATACAGATTTCACTTTATGGATAAGAAGAGTAGTGTAGCGCATCAGGTCCAGGGGGTAGTATGCACATGTGCGGTGGTTGCTGCAGTACTTCCCTACATTAAAGAACTATTTAAACCCTTGCCTGTGAAAACTGATGCCGAAAAAGCTGTGGGTTTAACCGATTGAAAACACACGAATGGTGGATCATAATGATCTTGCTAGGAATAATGGTCGCCTTGGCGGCCATTTCTTTTTTGTCCTCAAGGAGTTACAAAATAAAAATCCACGAGTTTTCTGGACTGGAAAGTGAGCAGGTGCTATAGTGGTCGTACCAAAGGGTGTAACGAGCCCTTTCTCACGGCAAAGTATGAATTTGAACAATAGCGCTTAGCGTTATGCTCAAGTACATATTTCAGAAATAAAAATTTTAATATCACAAAGAAAGTGCTTAAGGCAAAAGAATGCCTGGAGTGCTTGTCTAAAATTGTGTAAGTTGGTATGCTTTCGCAATAGGCTCTACATTAGAGCCAATTAAACGCTGACTGCAAAAAAAGCAGTTGTTTTCGAATAGAGGCAAATATGACCTTCATTAAAGGTAGAAAAAGTTTTAAGTTGTTGGGCCGCAAGGTAGGTATGACAAAAATGTTCGATGAGACCGGTGGTCTTATCCCTTGCACTGTCATCCGCGTTGAACCCAATGTAGTAATCCAAAAGAAAGAGAAGTCTAGCGATGGATACGATGCTGTACAGATTGGCGCGTTTTCGTTAAGTAAATCTCAAAAAAAGAACACGGCAAAGCCGGTTGTTGGGCATTATGCCGCAGCAAAGCAAGAGCCGAGAAAAAGTTTAAAAGAGTTTCATGTAGAGGATCCTTCGCAATATGAAGTAGGGCAAGAGCTAACTGTGGGTCTTTTCTCTGAGGTAACGCATGTTGATGTTGTGGGTATCTCTAAGGGTAAAGGTTTTCAGGGAGTAATGAAGCGCCACGGATTTAAAGGGGGCCGCGCCTCTCACGGATCCGGTAATCATCGCGAAATGGGCTCTACAGGAATGTGTTCCTATCCTGGTCGTACGTTTAAGCGTAAGAAGATGCCAGGCCATATGGGATCAGATCGCAAGACAGTAGAGGGTTTGCAAATCGTCAAGTGTGATGAGGAGCGCGGTCTGTTAATTGTGAAGGGAGCTGTTCCTGGAGCAAAAGGTGGTGAAGTCTACATTCGCAAAGCTCTGAAGAGGTACAATGGCTAAGTTAAAGAAACACGATATATCAGGAAAGGAGCTAGGGGAGATTGAAGTAAAAGACGATCTTCTTGAAGTAACACTTTCTTCACAAACGATCAAAAACTATCTTGTTGCATTGCGCAACAACACAAGGCAGTGGTCAGCAAATACGAAAGGTAAGGCGCAGGTCAACCATTCGAATATGAAGCCACGTCCGCAAAAAGGAACTGGTAATGCACGTCAAGGAAGCTTGTCATCACCTCAGTTTCGTGGAGGAGGAATCGTTCATGGCCCAAAACCAAAGAGCGAGCTGAACTTCAAAGTTAATCGTAAGGAGAAAAAAGCGGTAATTCACGCTCTTCTTGCAGAAAAAATTAAAGAGGGAAAAGTTCACCTTCTTGTTGCTCCTGAAATGGAAAAACCTAAAACTAAACCGATGGTAAGTTTTATGCAAGCGTTGCAAATTCATGGCAAACGCTCTCTTTTCCTAACAGGAACAGAAAAGAAAGAGTTTCCCATTAGCATCCGCAACATTCCAAGAACAGAGTTTACACCAGTTGAGGCGTTAAATGGCTATGACCTAGCCTTGGCGCAAGAGATTGTGGTAACAGAGTCTGCTCTAGAAGGATTGCTGCGTGTATTAGGAGGCAATAAATGAGCAATAAAGACGCATGCCAAATCATTAAATCGCGTTACATCACAGAAAAATCAACAGTCTTAGAAGGTCTTGTTAATTCAGAAGCAAATCCTTCCTCAAGACGTTGTGACCAGGCGAAGGTTGTTTTCCTTGTTGATGTGAATGCAAATAAACAAGAGATCCGAAAAGCTGTAGAAGAGATCTACCGCGAAGAGGGTGTAAAAGTCACAGACGTTAATACGATTCTTCTAAAGCCGAAACCAAGACGTGTTCGTGGTAGAGCTGGAAAAACAATTAGAAAGAAAAAAGCTATTGTCACTCTGAGGGCGGGAGATCGCATTGGAGGAAGGAACTAACAATGGTTAAGAAATTTAAACCAACAACTCCAGGACAACGTAAACTTGTACTGCCGAGTAATGAAGAGCTAACCCGTGTTGGGAAAACCCGCAAAACGGTAAAACCAACCAAGTCTCTTCTTTTGAAAAAAACTCGTGGAAACGGGCGCAACCACCATGGACACATCACTTGTCGTCATAAAGGTGGGGGTCATAAGCAGCATTACCGTATTATCGACTTCAAAAGAGATAAAGATGGTGTCGAAGCGAAAGTTGCTTCAATAGAATATGATCCTAACCGTTCGTGCCACATTGCTCTGTTAAATTACATGGACGGAGAAAAACGTTACATTTTAGCTCCTCAAGGAGTCAAAGTAGGACAAATTATCCAGTCTGGTAAGGAAGCAAAATTCAAGCCTGGCTGCGCAATGGAAATTCGTGACATGCCAGTTGGTTCCGTTATTCACAACATTGAGATGCGTCCAGGAGGCGGGGGAAAACTCGTCCGCTCGGCAGGTCTCTCAGCGCAATTTCTTGCGAAGAGTGGTGGATACGTAACACTTAAAATGCCATCTGGCGAAACGCGTCTCATTAATGAGAAGTGCCGCGCAACTTTTGGCTCTCTTTCAAACGCAGAGCATGCTCTTCGAATTGAAGGAAAAGCGGGACGTAATCGCTGGAAAGGAATTCGTCCAACCGTTCGTGGTACTGCCATGAACCCTGTAGATCACCCACACGGTGGTGGTGAAGGACGTCAAAACAGTTATATTCCTCAAACGCCTTGGGCAAAACAGACCAAGGGAATGAAGACAAGACGTAAGAAGAAAACGAAGAAGTGGATCGTCAAAGATCGTAGGAAGAAATAATTATGGGAAGAAGATCACTTAGAAAAGGTCCATTTGTAGACGACCATCTTCTAGAAAAATTAAAGAAACATGGTGATAGACCGATTCGCACATGGTCAAGAAGATCCATGATCCTACCGGAAATGGTAGGGAAAACATTTGAAGTCCACAATGGACGTAAATTTATTACAGTCTACGTGTCAGAAAACATGGTAGGGCATAAGTTGGGAGAGTTTTCTCCAACTAGGCTTTACAGAGGCCACACGCAGAAAAAGTAGGATAAGACTCGATGAAAGAAGCGTTAGCAAAAACAAAATATGTGAGAATTTCTCCGCGAAAAGCACGCCTTGCAGCAGGACTTATTCGTTGCAAAGCCGTTGTAGAGGCAAAAAATCAGTTGCAGTTTGCAGGCTCTAAAGCCAGTATTCTCCTGATGAAAACTTTAAACAGCGCTATTGCCAACGCGGAAACGCGTTTTGAGATAAATCGTGAGGAATTGGTTGTACGTGAAGTACGTATTGACTGTGGCCCCACAATGAAACGTGCAAAATCAAAATGCCGCGGTGGTCGCACCCCAATTAATAAAAGAACAAGCCACTTCACTGTTGTCGTAGGACCGAAGGAGTAGAGAAGAGAATGGGACAAAAAACACATCCAATTGCATTTAGACTCAAAGAGAAAAAAGGATTTAGCTCTTTCTGGTTTGCAACAAAAAATGAATACGGCGATCTTATCGGAGAAGATGAGAATATCCGTCGTTATTTGCGCAAAAGATCCTCATGCCAAGCAGCATCAAAGTTTTTGATTCGCCGCATGAGTGGTAAAGTAGAGGTCACAATTTTTTCTGCCCGTCCCGGTCTAGTTATCGGTAAGAAGGGTGCGGAGATCGATCTTTTGAAGAAAGATTTAGCAAAATTGACAGGCAAAGATGTCTGGATCGAAGTGCAAGAAGTAAAAAGACCAGATCGAAATGCTAAATTGGTGGCAGAGAATATCGCCTTCCAATTAAAGCGTAGAGCTTCCTTTAGACGTGCACTGAAAAAAGCATTGCAGCAAGCAATTGATGCAGGTGCCGAAGGTATCCGCGTTCAAGTTTCCGGCCGTATTGGAGGTGCTGAAATTGCACGTACTGAATGGTACAAAGAAAAACGTATACCTCTTCACACAATTCGTGCTGATATTGATTACGGTACAGCTCGTGCTGAAACGACTTACGGCGCTATTGGTGTAAAAGTCTGGATTAACAATGGGGAGGAAGTCAAAAAATGAAAACTCCGAACAAAGTTAAATATAGAAAAGTTCAGAAAGGTTCCCTAAGAGGCATTTCTAAAGGCGCACAGTTTGTTGATTTTGGCGACTTTGGAATGCAGTCAATTGAAAGAGGTCGTATTACTGCCCAGCAAATTGAAGCTTGCCGTGTAGCCATCAATCGCCATTTCGGAAGAAAAGGTAAAGTATGGATTCGCATTTTTCCAGATAAGCCGGTTTCAAAGAAACCTGCGGAAACACGTATGGGTAAAGGAAAAGGCGCACCTGATCACTGGGTAGCTCAAATTAAACCGGGACGTATTCTCTTCGAAGTTGGGGGAGATATTACAAAGGAAGACGCACAGCAAGCTTTAGTGAAAGCTGCAGCGAAACTACCGTTAAAAACGAGATTTGTAACTCGATTGGAGCAGGTGTAAAAGATGCAGAAAATGGAAGAATTATTAACACAATCCATAGAAGAGTTGCAGCAAGCTGCTTCCGATCTATCCCGAGATTTATTTAAGCTCCGCACAGAACTTGCGGAGGAGAAAAAATTAGAAAAACCTCACTTAGTTGGTGAGAAACGCCGCGCTCGTGCACGAGTCTTAACGGCTATTAAGCAGAAGCAGGCACCAAGGAGCAACTCATGAAAGATCGGTCACAACGCAAAGAGAGAGTTGGCATAGTCGTATCCGATAAAATGGATAAGACAGTCGTTGTAAAAGTGGGACGTAAAAGACCTCACCCCCAATACGGAAAAATTGTTGTTTTTCACAAGAAGTATTATGCGCACTGTGAAATCTCTGACGTGAAAATTGGCACTACTGTGAAAATTATGGAAACACGTCCTCTATCCAAACTAAAAAAATGGCGCGTGACTGAGGTGGTAGCATGATACATGAAGAGTCTCATTTAGAGGTAGCCGATAACACAGGTGCTGTTGAAGTTAGTTGTATTCGCGTCCTGGGTGGATCGAAGCGACGTTATGCTTACGTAGGCGATATTATAGTTTGCTCAGTAAAAAAATCTAACCCGAAAGCGAGTGTGAAAAAGGGTGATGTAGTTAAAGCTGTAATTGTAAGAACCCGTTCAAGAATCCGCAGAAAAGATGGTTCTACACTCATATTTTTCGATAATAGCTGCGTGATTATTGATGAAAAACAAAACCCAAAAGGAACACGTATTTTTGGACCTGTTGCTCGCGAAGTTCGCGAAAAAGGGTTTGTTAAAATTGGTTCTTTAGCACCGGAGGTCATCTAAAATGAGTAAGTGGATTAAACGGGATGACAAAGTATTTGTACGCTCAGGAAATGATAAAGGCCGTATTGGCAAAGTACTAGCGCGCAACAAAGACCGAATTGTAGTCCAGGGCGTTAACGTTCGTAAAAAGCACATGAAGAAAAGTGATCAAAAATCTGGTGGTGAAATCATTGAGATTGAACGTCCGATTCACATTTCTAATGTAGCTCTTTGCAGCAAAGAAGACAGACCTGTACGAGTAAAAGTTAAACTGAAAGAAAATGGTGTGAAGGATCTCTACTACCTAGATGGTAGTAAAGAGGTCGTAATCCGCACCGTAGGGAAGTAATCATGGCAGAGCCACGACTAAAGAAAAGATACAAAGAAGAGACAAAGGGCAAACTCCAAGAGAAGTTTGCTTACAAGAATCCAATGCTTGTTCCAAAGCTTAGGAAAATTGTTATTAGTATGGGAGTTGCAGAAGCATCAAAAGATAAGAATGCAATGCAGCAGATTGAAAAGGAGCTTGCTCTTCTTGCAGGTCAAATCCCAGTAAAGAAATTTGCTAAAAAGTCTGTCGCAAACTTTAAATTGCGAGAGGGCCAAGTAGTTGGCTTTAAACTTACATTGCGTGGAAACAGAATGTGGGACTTTTTAGATCGATTTACTAAT
>JAJFMI010000002.1 GCA_021772235.1 Chlamydiota bacterium | reverse complement strand
CGCTGCGCTATAATGACACAGACTTCCCCGAAGAGCCACAAACCGTCTCAAAACTTCTGCGCCTCTCCCGCCTCCTCGATGCAAATATTTTAACAGCAGACATTACCCGTATGCAAAATGCTGCTACAAACGGCACACGCTTTATCAATATGCACGCTCTCTCCTCCGCCCTAAAACCTCTCACAGAAAGTGGCAAAACGATGAAGGTGAAAATTCAACGTCCAGGAAAAGAGCCGCGGCAAGGCGTAGGATATCTGGAAGATGGTACAATGGTTGTTGTGAACGGCGGCGGTGATTTCCTCGAGCAAACAATTGATGTGACAGTTCTTTCTGTAAATCACACCTCTTCCGGCCGCATCATCTTTTGTAATGTTATGGACAAAGAGTAATGAAAGGAATCGGTAACGACATCATTGAAATCGAGCGCATCAAAGCTTCCATCCAAAAACATGGTGTGCATTTTCTAAGTCGCCTTTTTTCAGAAAAAGAGCGCGCCTACTGTGAAAGCCAAAAATTCTCCGCCAATAGCTATGCTGGTCGCTTTGCTGCAAAAGAAGCGATTGCCAAGGCTCTCGGCACAGGTATTGGCGAAAAACTCTCTTGGCTCGATATGGAAATCCTCTCCTCTCCTTCGGGTAAACCCCTCCTCTACTTTTCAGAGAAGGCCAAAGCTACTTTCCTAAATCCCCAGGTGCATATTTCTATCTCTCACTGCAAAACTTTTGCTACCGCTATTGCCATCTGGCAAGGTTGACTATTTTGCAAGCTATTGCGGAATAGTCTTGACTATTTTGCATTAGCGTGCAAAATAGTCAATATGGAGAGAGTACAAAAAGCCGCGATCATTAAGGATTTAAAGAAAAAAATGGTGTTTCTTGCAGGCCCTAGGCAAGCAGGAAAGACTACCCTTTCAAAAGAAATTAGCAAAGAATTCTCTTCATCCGTCTATCTCAATTACGATCTTTTAGAAGATAAAAAGATCATTGAATCTAAAATGTGGCTTCCTGAAACAGAACTCCTAATATTTGATGAAATTCATAAAATGCCTCTTTGGAAAACGTTTCTTAAGGGAATCTATGACACTAAACCGGAAAACCAAAAAATTATAGTAACCGGAAGCGCACGACTCGAAATCTTTCGTAGAGCAGGAGATTCTCTTGCAGGCCGCTATTTTCTTCACCGGCTCTTTCCTCTCTCCCTAGCCGAATGTAAACAGTTAGATGAAAAGTCTACCCTCAATCGCTTCCTCGAACGAGGTGGTTTTCCCGAACCATTTTTAGCGGATTCTCCTGTTTATGCTCATCGTTGGAGGTTGCAATATTCCGATAGCTTAATCCGTACAGATGTTTTAGATTTTGACAATCTCCATAATGTGAAATCAATCCATCTTGTTTATGAGCTTTTACGCAACCGCGTCGGCTCCCCCATTTCATACTCATCCATTGCGGAAGATGTTGGCATTGCTCCCAATACTGTCAAGAAATATATCGAAATTTTGGAAGCGCTCTATGTCATTTTTCGCGTCTTTCCCCATTCCAAAAATATCGCTCGTAGCTTACTTAAAGAACCAAAAATCTATTTTTTTGATAATGGCCTTGTGCAAGGTGATGATGGAGTGAAATTGGAGAACTTTATTGCATTTTCCCTCCTAAAACATGTGCATGGAAAAATCGATTATGAAGCAAAGGAATATTCTTTAAAGTATCTGCGAACAAAGGAGAGAAAAGAGGTCGATTTTGCACTCATCAATAACAATACTGTCGAATCCATTATCGAGGTAAAAAACACCAACAATACAATTAGCCCGAATCTACTCTATTTTCATGAAAAATATGATCTACCTGCTTACCAGGTTGTCAAAAATCTAAAACAAGAGAGAATGGAGAAAAAAATCAAAATTGTTCGGGCAGAAAACTTTCTCTCAAACCTCTATTTATGAAAACGTCAAAGGAAGAAGCGCTAGAAGAGCGTATGAAAAAACTCGGAATCAACGAAGATGATCTAGTTGAAAAGTTCATCTTGGGCTCCGGATCAGGCGGACAGAAAGTCAATAAAAGCCATACATGCGTTTATCTTAAACATGAGCCTTCTGGAATTGAAGTGAAATGCCAGCAGGAGCGCTCGCGTGCGCTCAATCGTTATCTTGCTCGTAAACGTTTGTGTGAGGAGATGGAAAATCGCCTCTTTGAAAAGGAGTCCAAAGCTGCAAAAGAGATTGCGAAGATTCGCAAGCAAAAGCAGCGCCGCTCGCGCAAAACAAAACAGAAAATGCTCGTTGAAAAACGCGAGCGGGGTGAAGTTAAGAAGCTTCGGGGGAAGCCTCAAGACTCGGATTAGCGGCAAAGTTTTTTACCTTTTCTTTCATGCGATCATAAGATTCGCTTAGCACTTCCGTTTCTAAAAAGGCGCTCTTCTTTTCTTTATAAGAGATTTCTACATTGTTATTTTTCATCAGCATCTGTGCAACAAAAGGGCGCTCAGGACGTTCCATATCTTTGCCCCAAAAGCTGAGCTTGATTTCTACGCGGTCTACGGTTAGCGGAAATGGTTTAACAAGGTTTTTCATTTTAGGGTCACGATTGACTTGATCAACAAAATCCTCAACCACTTTTTCAAAGCGCTCACGCGCTTGATCTTCACTAAGATATTCACGTGACATAACGTGTACACCAAAGTCATTGATTTGCGATCCCCAAGATGTCATGGGCCCGATATATGTTAATCTATCCCTCTGAACATGATTGTCATAGCGATCTAAAAAACGATAAACCATGCTATCGGTTTTATTACTTAGCGGCAGGGCAAAAAGTGTTCCCCCCATCAATAATCCTAGCAGCACCTTACGCATAAGAACCTCCAAAAATCTTGTTATACCACAATCGACGACATAATTGGTCAATCCTATTATTTTCGTGTTGCCAAAATCTGGTTATGTGGCCGGTTGTTGTGCATATCCTAAGTGACTATTTGCTATCTCCTGAATTTCTTTTACGAAGGTTCTTAGGAAATGATCGCGCCAAAAATCAGCACGAGAGGGAATGACATAGATGTTATATTTTTTGGCGATGCTTAGGAGCCTGTCGTAATCATCTCCACTTTTTGCAATCATTTCAAGGACACTGCAGGCCGCTTCTTCACAGCTCTTGCCTTTTCGCAGCTCTTGCAAAATGAGATAGGTCTCTTTTTTGTGGTAGTACCAATTCGCCATGCGCGAGACAAAACCTGATCCACAGACGTAGTTTTGCACAAATGCTGCTTGCTTATTTTTTACCGCCTTTGCTCCTGCAAATGCGTAAAACGAAATCAGTTGACGGAAGTTGTCAAAACGAGGGTCTTTAATCGCGCGATCGAGAAGAAAAACGCCGTGAGAATGACCTATGAGTACAACTTCTTTCCCACTTTGCACCTCACTAAAAATGCGATCAGCAAGCTCCTGAATAATGCGCGTTTCTGTGGCATCGTGCATTTCATGAATGTGTCCAACACCCCAAACTTTTGGAAAAAGCGAACTCACAACCATCGAAGTAATTTCCGTTGGATTGTGCACACAAATCACACGTCCAGAAAAGGCTTCCTCTATTAAACCAGCTTTTGCCTGCGCACTTTCAAAAGAGGTTCCAATGCCATTGCAAAAGAAAACTGTTATGGGAGAAACTTCCTCCTCATAAATGCCTTCGCAATCCAAATCCCCTTCACCATCAACTTCTTCTATCATGTAACCATGAAAAACCTTTATGAAATATTTATCAAGCGCTAATATTCACCTCTTTTACTTTCTCAAACTCCGCACCTACTCTTGTGATCACCCGAAAATACTCCAATCTCTCAGTAGGAATGACACAACTCCAAACCCTCTCTGTCACATTAAGCTCACAGCCCGATTCTGTTAGTTTGGAGTTCAACATGCATCCTTCAATTTTTTTTCCAAAAAGCCGCTCTTTTTCGCGCAATTCTCTTGGAGTACATTGTAGATGCGGTTCTGCCATCTCGATCGCAGCTCTAGCAAGTTTAATGGCTCTATCATTGTGGGGGTATCTCTTATACCAAAAAGCACTTAAACCCATTCCTGAAACTAATCCAATTCCTGTTGCAATTCTATTCATAAATCCTCCATTTGAACAGGACAGTGTAACATAAAAGCGATTCTGGTGTACACTCCTTTTAATGAAGTCTTTAAGTGTTGCGCTGCTAGCATTATTTTTCACTCCCCTGTTTTCTGATTTAGAACCGGATTACAAGCCCATTTACGCCGGTACTCTTCTTAATTTTTATTCCCAAAATGCCGCACCCGGACGTCTTGTCTTTGAACCCTACATTTTTGCCACTCGTTATCATGGCTTTTACAACAAAGACTGGAAAAAGAAAAACACGAAAAACGTCGACGAAATCGAGCTTTTTCTCAGCCTAGAAACTGGCATCAATGATTTTATCGATATCAACCTTGTCGTCGCCGGTTTTTATAGTCATGTGGATGGATTTTCTTCCTGGCGTTACGAAGATACTTGGGCGCTCCTCGGTTTTCAAATTTTAAGCGATATCAAAGATAGCTGGGTACCTGATTTTCGCATTGTTGTAGGACAGACCTATCCAACGGGGAAATTTGATCAACTCAATCCTGGAAAACTGCAAAGCGACGCAAGCGGTACTGGTTCTGTTACTACTTATCTCATCGGTGTTTGGCAAAAAATCTTCTATACTTTTCCCAATCATCCCTTCAATATTAATCTCAACATCTGGTCTCTTTTCCCAAACGAACTCTCTGTCCGCGGTTTTAGCATTTATGGAGGAGGTTTCAATACAAACGGTCGCGTAAATCCTGGTATGCAATATGTCGCTAGCCTTGGTATTGAGGTCACACTTGATAAACATTGGGAAGTAGGAACAAACATTTTTTATGAACACAATAATAGTGTCTCTTTTAAAGGAAATTCTGGCACTGCCCTCGATGGTACCCCTGCTAAAGTCGGCCTCCCCTCCTCAGAACAGCTCAGCTTAGCCCCCAGCCTTGAATACAATTTTAGTCAAAATATGAGCCTTGCAGGAGGCGTCTGGTTTACCGTAGCCGGCCGCAACTCCTCAGCCTTCACAAGCGCAGTATTAGAATATTTCTATTATTTCTAAGAGCTTGACTCACCTACTCATCTTGTGATTTAATAGATCTTTAAAAAAGGCATTAAATATGAAAAACCCACTAATCATCTTTGGAATTACAGCGCTATTTTTCACAGGTTGCACGAACAAAACAACACTCACATACAAACCTATTCTTGAAGAAAAACCGAAAAACAACATAGAAGTTAAACTGCTCGATTTTAAAGATCGCCGACCAGCAAAAGACCTCATCGGTCACTTCCGCAATGAGTATGGCATTCCAACCGTAAAACTCATCGCACGTAATGACATAGCAAAATGGACCTCCTCATCTCTCCGCGAAGAGCTCGAGCGCTCTGGATTTACAGTTAAAGGATACGGTAGTGATGTGGAGACAGAAATCCGTGGTGATATTTACGATCTCTACTGTGATACAGGGG
This sequence comes from Chlamydiota bacterium, assembly GCA_021772235.1. Taxonomy (GTDB): domain Bacteria; phylum Chlamydiota; class Chlamydiia; order Chlamydiales; family JAJFMI01; genus Algichlamydia. The sequence goes on along the minus strand of JAJFMI010000002.1, from coordinate 2,493 downwards.
GATACTACAATGGGCGCATGACAATCAAGCTCAAAGTGAAACGCGATGGTGAGATCGTATTCAAGAAAAAGTATCGAGCAAAAGAAGACAACGGGTTTGTCTGGTTTACAAATGCCAAAAGCAGTACTCGTGCGATTGAGATGAATATGCAAACGATCAACCGAGAAATTGTCGATGATCTCACACGCAATGTCTTTGGTCTATCCGACTAACTACATGCAGCACGAAGCGGCTCACGGCTTCTTATCGTGAAACGAGAAGGAGCCGAAAAAAAGCATAGTTTTTTAGCAAATAGGATGTTTGCGGACTTTGTCTTGGTCTTCATCCGGCATCTGACTTTTTGCAAGACGCTCACAAGCCTCCATGATGTCTGAAAGGAGAATCTCCGCCATCTCACGGCTAAAATTCTCTTTTACGACAATACGCATTATAGCTACTTCTTCGGCGTTTGCAGGAAGTGTATAGGCTGAAATCACCCAGCCGCGTTTGCGCATTTCTGCCGACAGATGAAAGACGGTGAAATTTTTGATATTATCAGCAAGACGCAGAGCCACAATGGGAAGAATCTGCCCCTGGTTGATCATATGGAATTTGCCCGATTTTTCTAGGTTTTGACCAAGATACTGCGCATTGGCCAGGCAATTTTTCATAACGTGTGCGTAGCCTTCACGACCGAGTCGGATAAAATTGTAGTACTGCCCGAGCACGCCCATCGAATTGCGAGAAAAATTGAGGGTGTAGGTAGGCATTTTGCCGCCGAGGTAATTGACATTGAAAATCAAGTCTTCAGGAAAATCATTCTCATCGCGCCAGAGAATCCAACCCACTCCAGGGTAAACAAGGCCATATTTGTGACCAGAAACATTGATGGATTTGACTTGCTCGAGGCGAAAATCCCATAGGTAACTGGGATCGGAAAAAGGCACAACAAAGCCGCCGCTGGCGCCATCTACATGAATGGGAATATCCCAACCTTTTTCTTTTTTGATCTCGAGAAGGAGCGTATTGATCTCTTCAATCGCATCGACTTGTCCGGTAAATGTTGTTCCGAGGATCGTGCCAACACAGATAGTATTTTCATCGATAAGGGGTTTTACAAGGTCTGCATTGATGACATAGCGCCCTTTTTCCATGGGGATCATACGCATTTCGACATCGAAGTATTTTGCAAATTTGTCCCAGCAGATGTGCGCATCAGCACCAAAGATGATGTTCGGTTTGTCGTAGGGTTTATTTTCCGCTTTACGACGATTTTTCCATTTCCATTTGTGAGCAAGTAGCCCCAACATTATCGCTTCAGAAGATCCTACTGTGCAAGTTCCAATTGTTTTGCACTCCTTTGGCGAATTAAAAAGACGTGCGAGAATGTTGATGCAGCGATTGTGTATCACTTCTGTTTGAGGGTATTCGTCATGGTCGATGAAGTTTTTATGCATGTTCTCCATCATGATTTTTTGGCCTTCGGGCTCCATCCATGTGGTGACAAAAGAAGCGAGATTTAGGGCAGGATTGCAATCCATATTGAGTTCATCATGGATGAGCTGGTACGCGGCATTTGCCGGCATGCTCTTTTCTGGAAGTTCAAATTTCGGTACGCTCTCTTTGAAATAACGCGAGCTGTAGGTGCTGGCGTGACCCTTTTCTGAATCTTTTAGCTGCTCAAGATCATTCTTTTTTTTCATCTGTTTTTTCTCCAGCTCGGCCGTTTAAAGTGATAAATCACAAGAGGCAGGCCGATAAATATGGTTAGCCCTACGATTAGGGTAATTAAATATGTTGCAGGACTTCCCACAGGTAGTTGTGCAGGCGGGAAAAATCCTAAAAAGATCGCTGTTAAGCAACCAAGAAAACCTACTCCAGCAACCAGCCACATGCCAAAATTCCCTCCGGGAATTTTATAACTACGCTCTACATCGGGATATTTATAGCGCAAACATATAGCGGCAGCAAAAAGGATTACGTACATGACAAGATATAAAAGTGCGGTTAAATCGGTCAGAAAGAAAAAGGCGCTGCTTACAGTTGGAAGCATTAGATAAATAAGCGTGATGCTCGTGACGATAATCCCTTGCACCCAGAGAATTCCTACTGGCACATCTTTGCTATTTGTCTTCTTCAAAAATGGCGGAATATCGCCTTCATGCGCGGTATAGAGCAATCCTTTACTCGGTCCAATGATCCACGCGGCAACGCTTCCAATCGTTCCAAAGGCGACCAAAAAGCCCAATATCGGCAGCATCCAAAGAAGGTTAAATTCGGTAAGAAACTGCTTAAAGGCTTGCATCAATCCGGCTGTGAGGTTGATTTTATCGGCAGGAATAACCGCACCGACAGAAAATGAGCCAAGGACAAATAAGGTAAAAATAAAAACCGCAGAGAGGAAAATCGCTCTTGGATACTGTTTCTTTGGGTTTTCTACTTCATTGGCATGCACAGCAGATACTTCCATACCGGAGAAAAACAAAGTGATGCCGGCTAAAAATGCCAAACTCG
>JAJFMI010000001.1 GCA_021772235.1 Chlamydiota bacterium | reverse complement strand
TTGAGGCGCTTTTTGCCGAGGAACCTGGAAGAGTTAGCCGTTCAAGTTGCCATTGTCCGACCTGGACCTATCGTAGGTGGGGCCATCAACCCATACATTCGCCGCCGGGAGCTCATACGCGAAAACCCTGACTTTGTGGTTCCCTACGACCACCCTCTTCTGGAAGAGTCACTCGGCGAAACTCTCGGTGTCATCATCTTTCAGGACCAGGTCTTAAAGGTTTGTGGCGATATCGCAGACTTCACGGACGCTCAAGCTGAAGGGCTTCGGCGGGCTATGAGTCGGAAGCGCTCCGAGGATGCGATGGAATCGTATCGCAGAGAGTTTCTTGTTGGAGCCACCAATAAGGGAGTCGGCGAAGAAACCGCACAAAAGGTGTTCGAGCAGGTTAAAGCCTTTTCGGAGTTTGGTTTTCCAAAATCCCATGCTGCGGCCTTTGGTCTTCTCGCCTATCAGTCCGCATGGATTCGCCACTATTACCCCTGTGAATACTATGTAGCACTTTTTAACAACCAGCCGATGGGGTTCTACTCTCTCGATGCTCTGGGGCGAGATGCTCGTAGAAATGGTGTTTCAATCCTTATCCCCGATGTGAACCGAAGCCATGTAAAATGCACCGCAGAAGGCAACGATTTGCGAATCGGCCTTGGCTTCATACGAGGTTGGGGAAAGGATGTAGCTCAAGCTGTTGTTGAAGAAAGAGAACGACATGGTCCTTACAGATCTCTGCTAGATTTTCTGCGACGCACTCCCGCATCACTTAAGAGACCCGCTATCGAAAATTTGATCTGGGTGGGGGGGCTTGAACCCCTCGGGCTGAGCAGGAGAGAGCTGCTTTGGCAAACGGGTCTTTTCCTGGGCCCGGAAGCGTCAGGAGAACGGCCGGGAGGGCGTCAGAGCCACGGGCAAATTGAACTCGATCTATCAAGTCGCTATACCTCCCTGCCCTTTTCTAACATCACTCCCCATGACTCACTAATAGCGGAATACCGGATGTTACGTCTCTCCGCATCCTTACACCCATTGGCCCTTGTTCAGGGAGGGTTGCCAAAGGAAACGGTCTCCTCTGAGCATCTCCCCGACCTTCCTCAACGTTCAATCGTTACAGTTGTAGGAATTGTGGTCGCTCGTCAGAAACCTGGAACGGCAAAGGGTTTTGTATTTGTCCTGATGGAGGACGAAGGCGGACCTATCAATGTCATCGTCAAACCGGATCTGTATCAGGAGAAGCGGTTTGTAATTCGAATGGAACCACTACTCTGCGTCAGAGGGCGACTCCAAAAAGATGGGAAAACATTAAATGTGATTGCGATTGACGTAGAGCCACTGGTTCTGAGAGGAGATACCTTTAATGAACAGAGTCAGCAAGCCCACAATTCGGATGGCTACAGTCACTCGAGTACACCGAAGGCAATTGTAGGAAAGAAGAGCCAGAGCCGTACCGCAGAACGCAACGGATCCTCAAACCCATTCCGCTATTTAACGGCACTACGAGAAATAGGGCATCATGTAAAACACTTCGGCTAATTATTCGGCCAACAATCTGTAGAACGGGGCCACGATCTCTCGTTTCTGAGTAGACCACGACCCCGACCACGAACTCCTAACCTGCCGAGCAAAGAACCCTTCTCGACCCCCTAAAACCCAACCAAAGGGCTGCCCGACATCTTCTCCACCATCGAATTAGCCGCCTAGCTGGATGGTAACCGTCGCGGAATCGGTATTCCCATCCACATCCCTAACCGTCAACGTTACCTGATATGGTGCCGCGCCCGGAAACGTTACCATCGCAACTTCACTCGTGGCAGAGGTACCTCCGACGAAGGCCTGAACTCCGGCAACATTCCAAGAGAATGTGAGCATCTCGCCCTCTGGATCCGTGGACTGAGAGCCATCGAGTGTAACCACCGTCGCACCCCCATCTCCGGCGGGTACTGTCGTCGGGTTAGCCACGATCACCGCCGTTGGCGGGTCACCGGCACCACCCTGATTACCACCATTTCCCGGCCCCACCGGGTCATCGTCACCACAAGCCGGTATTACAAGCGCAATGACCACAGCCACAAGACCTTGCTTAGAAAAAAGCGGGAACTGATTCAAACGTACCATTCATCCCTCCACATGAAGTGTCACCCAAAAGAAACTCAACCAAAAGAAACTCAACGAAGAAGTGGCATCCGGTCTCACTACTGATCCATTCGTGGCATCATGTCGCCGTCCTCAGCGACCTAGCGATTGAACGCATGCCCCCATGCAACGTCGTTACTGAATCCCTATTCAGTGGAACAAATGGTAGTTCCAAAGACTTCTACAAATTACACAGAATGACGCGTAAATATCTGTCCAGTATAAGCTTAAGTATTCTGATGCGGTCAGGAACCCAAATGACCATCAAATTCATTTCACGATATGTCGTGAAAACTACGACATGCTGCAGACTCGATCGCAAAGCGACTAACACATGAGTCACCTCACTGATCAAGTACCACACCTCGTCCTCGTTGAACAAACGACCAGACCTGGAGCCGGGTCGATCCAAACCTCGTGCCTCCCCATCGGTTCTTCACTTGGAAC